>CAYZDQ010000331.1:2931-3613 GCA_964476955.1 uncultured Anaerolineaceae bacterium | reverse complement strand
GCCGGCGCATCGGCACGGCCAAGGTCAAGACGCGCTCCGAGGTGCGCGGCGGCGGCCGCAAGCCGTACCGCCAGAAGGGCACCGGCCGGGCACGCCAGGGCACCCGCTCCGCTCCGCACTACGCGGGCGGCGGCGTGGTCTTCGGGCCGACCCCGCGCAAGTACGACAAGCGCATGCCCAAGCGCATGCGTCGGCTCGCCCTCGTGGGCGCGCTCACGGCCAAGTTCGATGACGGCGTGATCAAGGTCGTCAACGACCTCGAGCTCGATGAGATCAGGACGGCGCAGCTGCTCGGCCACCTCTCCTCGCTCGACGCCGCGGGCAAGGTCCTCGTCGTCGAGGATGGCAAGAACGAGGCGCTCGAGCTCTCCGCTCGCAACGTGCCCGGCCTGATCATCATCCGTTCGGACTCACTCAACATCGTCGATCTCGTCGACGCTGATGCGATCGTCATCACGGCGCCCTCGATCGCGACCATGTCGGAGGTGTACGCATGAGCCTCACCGCCACGCAGATCATCCTCCGGCCGGTCATCAGCGAGAAGTCGATGGACCAGTCGACCGTCAACAAGTACACCTTCGCGGTCGCTGACGAAGCGAACAAGATGCAGATCAAGGCCGCGGTCGAGGAGCTCTTCAAGGTCACCGTGCTGAACGTCAACGTGCTGACCACGAAGCGCAAG
>CAYZDQ010000331.1:0-2921 GCA_964476955.1 uncultured Anaerolineaceae bacterium | reverse complement strand
GGAGAAGTCCCGCAACCACCGTCGCGGGCGCCAGGCCGGCTACACGTCCCCCTGGAAGAAGGCCGTCGTGACCATCAAGTCCGGCGACTCGATCGAATTCTTCGAGGGAGTCTAGAGATGCCGATCCGAGGCTATAAGCCGACCTCCCCCGGTCGCCGCTTCATGACGCGGTCGACCTTCGAGGAGATCACCACCGACAAGCCCTACAAGCCGCTCGTCGAGTCCAAGAAGCGCGGCTCCGGCCGCAACAAGCAGGGCCGCATGACCGTTCGCCATCGTGGCGGCGGCGCCAAGCGCAACTACCGTCGCATCGACTTCAAGCGCGACAAGTGGGATGTTCCCGCGAAGCTCGCGACCGTCGAGTACGACCCCAACCGCTCGGCGCGCATCGGTCTGCTGCACTACGCGGACGGCGAGAAGCGCTACATCCTCGTACCGGTCGGACTGCAGGTCGGTGACACCGTCATCGCTGGCAGCAAGGCGGAGGCACGCGTGGGCAACGCCCTGCCGCTGAAGTCGATCCCGCTGGGCACGCAACTGCACAACATCGAGCTGGTCCCCGGCAAGGGTGGCCAGATCGTCCGCTCCGCGGGCACCTCGGCGCAGCTGATGGCCAAGGAGGGCCAGTACGCCCTCGTGCGCCTGCCGTCCGGTGAGGTCCGCCGCGTGGACATGCGCTGCATGGCCACCGTCGGCCAGGTCGGCAACATCGATCACGAGAACCAGAGCCTGGGCAAGGCCGGTCGCGCCCGCCACATGGGCAAGCGACCCGAGGTCCGTGGTGTGGTCATGAACCCCCGGGACCATCCCCATGGTGGCGGCGAGGGCAAGTCGCCCACTGGCATGCCGCCCAAGACCCCCTGGGGTCAGCCGGCCATGGGTCACCGCACCCGTCGCAACAAGAAGTCCGGGAGGCTCATCGCGACCTCTCGGCATCGCAAGTAGGCAAGGAGGAGCGTCATGTCACGTTCCCTGAAGAAGGGTCCGTACGTCGAGCAGCGGCTCCTGGCCCGCGTGCAGACGATGAATCAGAAGAACGAGAAGCAGGTGTTGAAGACCTGGTCGCGTGCCAGCGTCATCTTCCCCGACTTCATCGGGCACACCATCGCCGTCTACAACGGCAAGAAGCACATCCCGGTGTTCATCTCGGAAAACATGGTCGGACACCGGCTCGGTGAGTTCGCCCCCACCCGCAACTACCGCGGTCACGGGCGCCACACCGAGCGGTCCTCGGCGCTGAAGTAGGAGTCTCGATGCGAGTTTCTGCTACCGCCAAGTACATCCGCCGCTCCACGCGCAAGACGCGTCTGGTGACCCAGGCCATCGTCGGGCGTCCGGTGGAGGAGGCTGCGGCCCTCCTGCAGTTCATGCCGCAGGGCGCCGCGCGCGACGTGGCCAAGGTGCTCAAGAGCGCCACGGCCAACGCCGAGAACAATCACGACCTTCCCGCCGACGAGCTCTTCGTCGCGGAAGCCACCGCCAACGAGGGACCCACGATCAAGCGCTGGCGCCCACGCGCCCAGGGCCGTGCGTTCCCCATCAACAAGCCCATGACCCACGTGACGGTCGTGGTCGAGAACCGGGAGGCTTAGGCATGGGACACAAGGTCCACCCCAACGGCTTCCGGCTGGGCGTCTCACGCACCTGGAATGCCAAGTGGTACTCCGACAAGGAGTACACCGAACTCCTTCGCGAGGACATCGCCATCCGCACGCTCGTCCAGAAGCGCCTGGCCAACGCCAGCGTCTCCCTGGTCGAGATCGAGCGTGGCATCAACCACGTGACCGTAACGGTCCACACCGCCAAGCCGGGCATCGTCATCGGCAAGGGCGGGGCCAACGTCGAGTCGTTGCGCCGGGCCGTGGGCAAGCTCACCGACCGCAAGGTCAAGCTGGAGATCCGCGAGATCCGCCAGCCTGAGCTCGACGGCGTCCTGGTGGCGACCAACATCGCCCAGCAGCTGACCCGCCGCATCGCCTTCCGCAAGGCCATCAAGCAGTCCATCCAGCGGACCATGAAGGCCGGTGCCAAGGGCGTGAAGGTCCAGGTCTCCGGTCGCCTCGGCGGCTCCGAGATGGCCCGCCGCGAGTGGGACAAGGAAGGCCGCATCCCGCTGGGCACCCTGCGTGCCGACATCAGCTACGGACAGGTCCTGAGCCGCACCACCTACGGCGCCATCGGCGTCAAGGTCTGGATCTATCGCGGCGACATCCTGCCCGAGAAGGCGCCGCCGGCCGAGGCCGCGGCTGCCGGGGGAGGGGCGTAAGACATGTTGATGCCCCGTCGAGTCAAGCACCGCAAGCAGCAGCGTGGCCGCATGAGCGGCATCGCCAAGGGCGGTTCCACCATCGCCTTCGGTGACTACGCGCTGATGACCGAGGAACCCGGCTACATCACCAGCCGCCAGATCGAGGCCGCTCGTCGTGCCATGACCCGCTACGTCCGTCGTGGCGGAAAGATCTGGATCCGTATCTTCCCGGACAAGCCGGTGACCAAGAAGCCCGCCGAGGTCCGGATGGGCAAGGGCAAGGGCGCGGCCGACCACTGGGTCGCCGTGGTCAAGCCCGGCCGCATCCTGTTCGAGATGGCCGGCGTCCCGCATGAGGACGCGGTCGAAGCCATGCGCCTGGCCAGCCACAAGCTGCCCACCAGCGTCAGGGTCCTGATCAGAGAGGGGGTCCATGATGGAGATCGCTAAGGCCCGCAGCCTCTCCGAGCAGGAGCTCGCCGAGGGGGCTCTCCATCCCGTGCGTTTCTCCCCCGGGAGCTTCATCGCGCCGCTCGAGACGCGGACCAAGCCTCCCGCGACCACGACCAATACGTTTCTCGTGGGCACCGAGCGCCTCTACGTGATCGATCCCGCTCCGGTCGATCCGACGGAGCAGCAGAGACTCATCGGCAAGATCGAGGAGTACCGGAGT
>CAYZDQ010000330.1:0-3619 GCA_964476955.1 uncultured Anaerolineaceae bacterium | reverse complement strand
GTGCGGACCACCATGGGATCGACGCGGTACTGGCCCCGGTGCGTGAGGGGTACCCGCGCTGCCCATGTACGTGCGGTGCGCGGCCCCAGCGAGATCACGCGGCCGGGGATGGCCACCGGCAGGGTCGAGGGGCTGTGTGTCTCGAGCCAGGGCTTGGGCAGGCGCGCCAGCGAGCGCAGGGTATAGGTCACCGTGAGGGTGTCCCCCACCGTCGCGTGCTGCCGGTCGAGCCACGAGCCGGCCTCCAGGCGGGTCAGCCCACGCCGCGCGAGCAGGTAGGCCAGGCCGATGACCACGAGCCCGAGGTACACGAAGTAGTAGACCTCGATGGCACCGGTCAGGGCGGCCGCAGTGATGACCAGGCCGATCGTGAAGAGGAAGCCGAGCGTTCGTAGCATCGTCGCTCCGGTCCGGGCTGCGGGCCGCTACGCCTGGCGCATCTCACGCACCTCGGCGCTCTGTTGGGGGGCCGCGATGGGCACCGACATGAGCATCTCGCTCACGATGCTCCGACCCTCCACGCCACGGATCGAGGCGGCGGTCTTGAGGATGATGCGGTGCGCGAGCGCCGGTTCGGCCAGGGCCTTGACGTCATCGGGGATGACGTAGTCGCGACCGGAGAGCGCTGCGAACGCCTGACTGGCTCGATACAGCGCCAGCGAGCCCCGGGGCGAGGCACCGAGGTAGACATCCGGATGGGAGCGGGTGGCGCTGACCAGGCGCACGATGTAGTCGGCGATGGCCGGGTCCACGTAGACCTCGCGCACCGCGCGCTGCATCTCCAGCACGGCCTCGGCGTCCGCCACCGACGAGAGCCCGTCGACCGGATGCGAACGCTTCTGCTCGTCGAGGATGAGCATCTCGTCCATCGGCTCCGGGTAGCCCATGCGCAAGCGCAGCATGAAGCGATCGAGCTGCGCCTCCGGGAGCGGGAACGTGCCTTCGTACTCGATGGGGTTCTGCGTGGCGATGACCATGAACGGCAGCGGCAGTGGCCGCGTCGTGCCGTCGACCGTCATGTGCCGCTCCTCCATGGCCTCCAGCAACGAGGACTGGGTCTTGGGCGTGGCTCGGTTGATCTCGTCCGCGAGCACGATCTGACTCACCACAGGACCGGGGCGGAACTCGAACTCCTGTGTCTTCTGGTTGTAGATCGAGAGACCGGTGACGTCGGTAGGCAGGAGATCGGGCGTGAACTGGATGCGCCTGAACGTGCAGTCGAGGCTGCGCGCAAGGGCGCGCGCGAGCATCGTCTTGCCGGTGCCCGGGACATCCTCGATGAGCAGGTGCCCTTGACAGAGCAGCGCCACGAGGGCGAGGCGGACCTCGCGATGCTTGCCGACGATCACCCGCTCCACGTTGGCGGCGACCCGCTCCCCCGAACTCTGGATGTTTGCCACTGCGTCCCATCCCCTTGTTCGAACCCACGCTGGCCTGCGCAGAACGAGCATGGTAGCGGGCCTTCAGCCGAAGAGTGAGTACGGTACCCCCCGGGACCATCGACCGACGGCGGTGACGGTACCGGTGGGCTGGTAGCCTGCACATCCCCAAAGCCACTACTCTGCAACACAACAACCCCTCAACCCACTCCGAGCCTGCCCGAGGAAGCACCGTCACAAGGCATGACCGATAACGTCCTCCAGTCGTTCTGTGAGCGATGTGGCACGCGCTACACCGCCACCGGGCCGGAGAGCAAGCCGACCGATGAGGGGAGCCGCGGCATGCTCGGCCGGTTCGGTCGTCGTGGGTCCGAGGATCAGTCCCCCACAGACGCACCGCCGGTCCCGACCGCGTCGCCGTCGAGCGACCACTTCGCGGGCACGTTCCACTTCTGCATGGACTGCCGCCAGTACGCCTGTACCGATTGTTGGAACAGCGAGGGCGGCGGGTGCCTGACCTGCCGGCCGCGTAGCAGCTCCGGTCCCTCCACCGGGTCAGGCAGCCCCTTCGCGACCAAGGCCGCGACCTCGTTCGGCACCAGCGACTCGGGCTCAGCGGGTGCGCTTGACGAGTGGGGACGGCCTCGAGTGGAGGCCTCCTCCGACGAGACACCCGCGTTCAGCCCCCAAGCTGGGGCAGAGGGCGAGATCGATCCGTGGCGAGGCGTGGTCTTCTCAGAAGACGAGTCCCCAGCCCCGAGCACCCCGGCTGCCCTGGAGACGGATGAACCTGCACCGACCATCGACTTCGCAGCGGACCGCGGAGCGCCTGCGGCCGAGGCCTGGCCGGAGGTCGATCGCCGGCCGGACGACGACACCGCGGCTGCACGGCCGGAGGCGTCGCCGGAGGCCGCTCACAGGGACACACAGGACTCGGACGTAAGCAGCCCAGAGGCGGCCTCGCCCCAGCCGATCGTGGAACGTGTGGCAGAGAGTCCGCCGTCAGAGCCACAGGCTGAGCCTGTGGCGGTCGAGCCGGAGCCGGAGCTTGCGGCGGTCGAGCCGGAGCCGGAGCTTGCGGCGGTCGAGCCGGAGCTCGATGACCCGACCGCGACGGCCGAACCAGGGCCCGAAACGGTCGAGTCAGAGCCCGAGGATCCGGCTACCGATCCTGAGACGGAAGCAGGCGAGCTTGCCGAGCCCGAGCAAGACCCGGAGCCTGAAGCGGTCGAGGCCGAGCGGGAGCCTGTCGTCGCTCAGGAGGAACCAGAGACACCAGCGGTCGAGACCGAAGACCTGGCTGCCAGTGCTGAGCCAGAGGCAGCGGCAGAGCCTGGGCCGGAGCTCGAAGCGGCCGAGCCAGAGCACGACGGCGAACCCACACCCGAGCCGGAGCCGGAGTTGGCGATAGTCGACTCCGAGCCTGAGCCCGTTGCCGTTCAGCAAGAGCCAGAGCCGGTGGCGGCCGAGAGCGAGGACCTGGCTGCCAGTGCTGAGCCAGAAGCGGCGGAGCAGTCCGAGCCTGAGCCGGAACCCGAAGACCTGGCCGCGACGGCCGCGGCAGCTCCCGAAGCGGTCGAGCCCGAGTTCGTGAGCGAGGCAGCAGCCGACACCCAGCCGGAATCTGATGCGGCCGAGTCGGAGCACGACGACGAACCTGCACCCGAGCCGGACTCGGAGCCTGCGGCGATCGAGGCTGAACCCGAGACTGTGGCGGATCAGCCGGAGCTGGACACGGCATCGGTCGAGCCCGAGCCCGAGGATCTGGCGGCCAATGGTGAACCCGTAGCAGCGGAGCCGGCCGAGCCGGAGCCGGAACTCGAACCGGCCGAGCCCGAACCGGTGGGCGAAGCAGGGGCCGAGCCAGAGAGCGCAGCGCCGGAGGAGGACCTTCCCGAGGCAACGCTCGAGCCGCCTGACACCGACGAAGGCATCGCGGTCTACAGCGCCGCCGCCGCTCTGGGGCTCGTAGCCTCCGATGTGCGGGAGTCGGACTCGGAAGTGGCTGAGCCGGCGATGTCAGCCGAGGGTGCTGCTGAGCCCGAACCACAGTCATCGGCGACGCCGCCAGACACCACCCCGCCCGCACCCGAGCCGGCCGCCGAGCCTGTGCCCGAACCGCCGGCCGCCGCGCCTGCACCCGAACCGCCGGCCACCCCCGCGCTACAGCCGGCCGCTGTGCCCGAGCCACCGCTTGCGCCTGCGGCGCAGCCCGAGCCTCCCGCGGGACCGCCAGTGGC
>CAYZDQ010000329.1:0-3620 GCA_964476955.1 uncultured Anaerolineaceae bacterium | reverse complement strand
CCCCGACACGTTCATCACGTCGTCGACGCGGCCCAGCAGCCAGAAGTAGCCGTCCTCGTCACGACGGGCGCCGTCGCCGGCGAAGTACATGCCTTTGAAGCGGCTCCAGTAGGTGGCCTTGTAGCGATCGGGGTCGCCGTAGATGCCGCGGAGCATGCCCGGCCACGGTCGCTTGAGCACGAGGAACCCGCCCTCCCCCAAGGGCACCGAGTGGCCCGTGGCGTCAACCACGTCAGCCTCGATGCCAGGGAACGGGAAGGTGGCGCTGCCGGGTTTGGTGGGCGTGATGCCGGGCAGCGGCGTGATGAGGATGTGGCCGGTCTCGGTCTGCCACCAGGTGTCGACGATGGGGGCCGTCCCACCGCCGATGTGCTCGCGGTACCAGCTCCAGGCCTCGGGGTTGATGGGCTCACCCACGCTCCCGAGCAGGCGCAGCGACGAGAGGTCGTGCTTCGCCGGCAGCGCCTCGCCCTGCTTCATGAAGGCACGGATGGCTGTGGGGGCGGTGTAAAGCACGGTCACGCCGTACTCCTCCACGATCTCCCACCAACGCTCCCAGCTGGGCGTGTCGGGCGAACCCTCGTAGAGCACGCCGGTGGTGGCATTGGCCAGCGGCCCGTACACGATGTACGAGTGGCCGGTGACCCAGCCGATATCGGCCGCGCACCAGTAGACATCGTCGTCCTTGATGTCGAAGACCATCTCGTGCGTGTAGCTGGCCCCCAGCAGGTAGCCCGCGGTCGTGTGCATGATGCCCTTGGGCTTGGCCGTGGTGCCCGAGGTGTAGAGCAGGTAGAGCATGTGCTCCGAGTCCACTGGCACGGGCGCGCAGTCGGGCGCCTGGGCCTCCACGAGGTCGTGCCACCAGACGTCGCGACCCTCCACCATCGTGGCCGGCGCAGCATCCCCGACACGCCGCACCACGAGCACGTGCTCGACCGTGCTGGTGCGCTCGACCGCCTCGTCGGCCGCGGTCTTGAGGTCGACCGCCTTCCCGCGCCGCCAGCCGCCATCGGCGGTGATGACGAGCTTGGCCTGGGCGTCGTCGATGCGGCTCGCAAGGGCATCGGCGCTGAAGCCACCGAAGACCACCGTGTGCGGCGCGCCGATGCGGGCACAGGCCAGCATGGCGATGGGCAGCTCCGGGATCATGGGCATGTAGATGGCCACCCGATCGCCGGTATCGACACCCAGCTCGCGCAGGGCGTTGGCCGCCTTCTGCACCTCACGATGGAGATCGTCGAAGGTGATGGTGCGCCTGTCCCCGGGCTCACCGATCCAGTGGTAGGCGACCTTCTCCCCGTCGCCGCCCTCGACATGGCGATCGACGCAGTTGTAGGCCACGTTGAGCTTGCCCCCCTCGAACCACTTGGCGAACGGGGGCTCCCACTCGAGGGTCTTCTCGAACGGCTCGAACCAGTCGAGCTTCTGCTCGGCGAGGTTCGCCCAGAAGGTCTCGTAGTCCTCGTCGGCGGTGATGTAGAGGTCCGGCCCCGCGTTGGCCTGAGCCATGAACTCGTGGTCGGGCGGATAGGTCCGCTCCTCCGCCATGAGGTTCTCGATCTCGGGCCCACCAGTGCTCGGGCGCTGTTCGTCGGTCACGTGGCTCCTCCTCCACTCGTCGCGGGCTGCAGGGGATGCGACGCCGCTCGACCGGCGCAGGATAGGCGAACGCGCGACCTCGTGTGAGGCCGCGCGTCGCTTCTCCGGTGATGTGCGCCGTTGACGGCGCGCCGATCAGCCGCCGGGCTTGTCGTCCCCGGGGACATCGGGTGGCGTCGTCGCGGCCATCGGCTCCGCGTCACTATCGTCGGCCGTGGGCGAGGTGCTCGGCGGCACCTGGCCGGTCGATACCGCCGCGCTCGTGCCGCCGGATCCGCCGTATCGCGGCGCCCCGGCCGGGTAGTAGCGCTGTGCCGACTCACTGGCCTTGTCCTTGTTGCCCCACAGGCCGGCCCACTTCGACAGATCGAGGATCAGGCCCAGCAGGATCCACATCCAGTCCCAGCCCTCGATGTTGCCGCCGCCCCCGACGGCCGGAGACCAGGCCAGCATGTACATGACCGTGGTGAAGGGCAGGAAGATGATGCCCAGCAAGGGCCAGATCCACTCATCCTGCCAAACGACTTGCCAGCGATCGCTGAAGATCCAGGCCAGCGCCAGCACCAGGCGTGGCGCGACCGCGATGCTGAAGGCCAGCAGACACCCGAGCAAGATCATGGGCTCCCTCCTCCTGTGTGCATGCATCCTAGACACCGTTGTCCAGCACGGAGTCGCCGCTCACCCCACGAAGGCTGGCGTGGCGGTCGGTCGGACTGCCACGGTCAGACGACCGCGGGGTCGGAAGAGTCGTCCTCGCCCGGGTCCACGGCCTCTTCGACAGCGGGCGGCGCCGGCGCGACCGCGACCTCCGACGGTGCCAGGAACGCATTGGCCAGGAAGCCCGTGAGCGTACCGAAGACACCGACGCCGACGATGATGATGAACGAGCCGATGAGGCGGCCAAGGTCGGTGGTGGGGTAGTGGTCGCCGTAGCCTACGGTCGACATCGTGACCAGCAGGTACCAGATGGCATCGGACGCGGTGTGGATGCTGGAGTTCGGTGCTCCATCCTCCACGTAGAGGATCCCGAGCGAGCCGAATTCGAG
Source organism: uncultured Anaerolineaceae bacterium (assembly GCA_964476955.1). Classification (GTDB taxonomy): domain Bacteria; phylum Chloroflexota; class Limnocylindria; order Limnocylindrales; family CSP1-4; genus JAFMJV01. The sequence goes on along the minus strand of CAYZDQ010000329.1, from coordinate 972 downwards.
CACGAGGATGGCCACCAGCAGGACGGACAGCAGACCGCCGGCAGCACGGTTCGAGAAGAACGCCTTGATCGCCGTCAGCGGTCCACCCAGCCGCTGCATGACGCGGATCATGCGCACGATGCGCAGGACCCGCAGGATCCGCAGGATCGGGAACGCGGCGATCACATCGATCCAGCCGTACCCCGTCGTCAGGTAGCGCTTCCGGTCGTCGGCTACCATCAGCCGCCGAGTGAGGTCGAGCAGGAAGACGAACGTCAGCAGCGCATCCATGATGACGAACACCTGGTCGAGGTGGGGGTTGCGGAAGACCCCCACCAGGAGCAGGTTGACCACCGACAGGATCGACACGCCCAGGATGAACACCTCCCAGGCGGGCGAGAGCAGGACCTCACTGTTCTCCTGCTGCTTGCCCCAATCGACCGCGTCGAGATGCTCCTCGATGTCCGCCATCCGTCTCCCTACTCCCCTTCGCCTCCAAGAGAACAGCCGCCGGGCTCACGCCCGACGGCCGTATCTTCGGTGACCTGACCGAGGTCATGCAAATGCGGTGTGTCTAGCCCAGCAGCTTGGCCTTGGCCGCGGCGAACTCCGCGTCGTCGAGCACGCCCGAGGCGTGTAGCTGGGCCAGCTGGTTGAGCTGGGCCATCATGTCGTCGCCGGCGCCAGCCGGAGCAGCGGCCTCGGCCGCGGGTGCGGCAGTGGCAGCGGCGGCCTGCTGCGCCTGCATCTCGGCCAATTGCTGTTGCATGGCCTCCATCTCGGCCTGCTGGTCGGCTGCTGCAGCCGCCTGCTGTTCGGCCGCGGCCTGCTGCTGGCCGGCATCGTAGGCTGCCTGCTGCTGGGCCTGGGCCTCGGCATCCTGGCGCGCGTACTTCTGCTGCTGCTTGTGCTGGACGGCGCCCATCGTGCCGCCGCTGCCGGCGGCGGTGGCGACGGTGGCGACGGTGCCGCGTCCGCGGCGGCGGGGTCCCA
>CAYZDQ010000328.1:3169-3627 GCA_964476955.1 uncultured Anaerolineaceae bacterium | reverse complement strand
GTTTCCGGGCGAGGTGCGGAAGTCGATCTCGTTCACGAACGAGCGCCGCGACTGGCGCATGACCACGAACACCTGGCCGGAGTGGATGGCGATCTCGTTGGCACCACCGGAGCCCGGCAGGCGCACCTTCGGCCTGGCGTAGTCGCCGATGACGGTGGTGTTGATGTTGCCGAAGCGGTCGATCTGGGCCGCGCCCAGGAAGCCCACGTCGACGAGGCCACGCTGGAGGTAGAGCCCGAAGAGGTCGGCCTGGCTCATGACCGCGAGCGAGCCGGTGACGATGGTGGGGTCGCCGATCGAGAGCGGCAGCCGCGCCGGCTGGGCCCCGTAGGCGCCGGCTTCGTAGATGAGCTCGAGCTCGGGCGCCACGGTGTGGAGGGCGAGGTTGACCGCGATGTTGGGCAGGCCGATGCCCACGAAGCAGACCCGCTGGCCGGCCAGCTCGCGCGCAGCCGCGG
>CAYZDQ010000328.1:1543-3159 GCA_964476955.1 uncultured Anaerolineaceae bacterium | reverse complement strand
CGGCTGATTGATGACCGTGCCCATGGCGTTGGTCGCGGCGATCATCATCTCGTTGCGGGTGTAGGCGGGCTCGCTCACTCGTACCTGCCGTAGTCGATGGGTCCGGCGGGGGCCGTGCCGGTGGGCTTGATGCGCTCCAGCACGGCCGGGCCCAGCCGTTCCATGTACTCGGCGCGCCCCGAGACGCCGTGGACGTACTCGTCGAGCCAGGTGGCCGTGCGCTCTGGATCACGGCCGATCGCGTCCCACTCCACGTAGAAGGTGTTGTCACGGTCGTAGTAGCCCTGCGCGAACGAGGGATGGGCGCCGTACGGCTCCACCACCACCGCGTCGACGATGCGGCCCGGGATGGCGGTGCGGTTGGGGTCGGCCCGGATCACCGCTTCGTCGACCAGCTCTTCCACCACCACGATCACCCGCTCGGCCGCGAAGGCCGCCTCCTTCTGGCTGCCCACGAGGCCCCAGGTCTGAGTGTTGCCGGCGGCGTCCGCGCGCTGTGCGTGCACGATGGTGACATCGGGATGGATGGGCGGCACCACGTGGACGGTCTCGTTGCCGTAGGGGCTGTGCAGCGGCCGGATGGCCGGGTTGGCTACGGGCATGTCCGTGCCCTCGTAGCTGCGCAACGGGAAGAAGGGCATGTCGGTGGCCCCGGCGGTGTAGCGCCCGACCATGCCGAAGTGGCTGTACTCCTCGATCTCCAGGCTGGGGGCCTCACCCTCGGTCACGCGCCGGATGGCGTGGAGGCTGCCGACGCCGGGGTTGCCCAGCCAGCCGAAGACGAGCTTGCGGGCGACACCGGCGGCGATCATCTGGTCGTAGATGACGTCGGGCGTGAGGCGGATGAGCGTGAGGTCGCGGCGACGCTGGCGGATGATCTCGTGGCCCGCGGCGAAGCAGATGAGGTGCGTGAAGCCCTCGATGGCGACGCTCTGGCCGTCGTGCACCAGCGCCGCGACGGCCTCGCGCATGCTGGTCACCTTCGATGCGGTCACGGCCTCATCCTACGCCGACGGCCGCCGCGCTTCTGGCTACAGCGGCGTGAGCGCCTCCCAGAGCGCATCCTCGAGCTCGTCCACGGTGATGGCGCCCTCGAACTTGGCCCGCACCAGGCCCTCACCGTCGATGACGATGACGTAGGGCTCCGTGCGCAGGCCGTAGCGCTCGGTCCAGGGGGCTGACTGCAGCCAGCCCTCGTCGGAGAGCATGGGCTGCAGGTAGCCGTCCTTCATCCACATGAGGTACGGCTCCACGTGCACGAAGTTCACGTCCCCGGGGTGGCTGGCCGCGACCGCCTTGACCTTCTCGATGGTGGGCCCGCAGGTAGCCGTCTGGCAGAAGGCCGGCGTGACGAAGGCGATGACCGCGGGGATGTCGTCCTCGATAGCGTCGAGGATGGAAGTCTCGTAGAAGCGCGGCACCGGCTCGGGGTCGCTGGAGATGCGGCCGAGATCGCCGTCGACGTCCTCGGCGGTGGGGGTATCGATGGGTGGCGCCGGGGCGCCCAGCGGTGGCGTGCTGGTCTCCTCCCAGACGTCGTAGTCGACGCGCACGGTCTCGATCGAGCCGTCGGGGAAGGTGGCGGTGCCCTCGCCGCGGATCTCGCCCATCTCCCA
>CAYZDQ010000328.1:0-1533 GCA_964476955.1 uncultured Anaerolineaceae bacterium | reverse complement strand
CCCAGCGGCCGGCCTCGGGAAACTCGACGTCGGCGGCGTACAGGCCGCGCAGGCCCTCGATGGCCCAGAGGAAGCGTGACTCGGACTCGAACACGACCTTGTCCGGGTCGGCGTCGCTGTCGTAGAACTCGAGCCGGACCTCGACATCGGGTGCCGCCAGCAGCGCGCCCGCCGGGTCGGTCAGGCTGAACAGGAAGCGATTGGGTCCCTGGGCGATCTCCGAGGAGGCCAGCACGGGGATGATCGCGGGGACCTCCTGGGCGGCCACGGGCACGGACGTGAGCGTGAGCAGGAGGGCGGCCGCGAGCGAGGTCATCCGGTTCATCGCGACCCAGCCTACGCCGGTACCAGCCACCGCGCAGTGGCCCGCGTCACGGCCACCAGCCGGGGTGTCGGAACGCGTACGCTCGGAGGCGTGATCGCCGTCATCGGAGGGCTTGGTGCCGCGCTGGCCTGGGCCCTCGCCACCCTCGCGGCCGCCCGCGCGAGCCGTGTCATCGGACCCTGGTCCACGACCGGGCTGGTGGTCTTCGTGGGACTGCTCATCACGCTGCCGCTGCTGCTGTTCGAACAGCCGGCTGAGCCGATCGGCGCCAACGACCTGGCCTGGCTCGTGGTGGCCGGGCTGGGCTACGCGGTGGGCATGATCTTCAACTACACCGCGCTCGCCGGGGGCAAGGTGCCGGTCACCGCGCCCATCGTCTCCACCGAGGGTTCCATCGCGGCTGCGCTGGCGGTGCTCACCGGCGAGGCTGCCTCGCCCTTGCTGGGAGCCATGCTCGTGCTTATCGCGGTGGGTGTGTTCGTGGTCGCCCTGCAACCCGGTGGTGGCGCCGACGTGTTGGCAGGAGGAGGGGCCCGCTACGTCGTCTACGCCATCCTGGCTGCACTCATCTTCGGCGTCGGGCTCTATGGCGCCGGACGCGCCAGCGACGCGGTGCCGCCGAGCTGGGTCGTGGCCGCCGGGCGCATCGCGGGCGTGCTGGTGATCACCGTTCCGCTCGTTCTCTCCCGTCGCCTGCGCTTCGAGCGGAGCGTGCTGCCCTACGTCGCCTTCGCCGCCGTGGCCGAGGTCGTGGGCATGTACGCCTTCGCCCTCGGTGCGGCCGACTCGATCGCGGTCGCGGCGGTGCTCTCGACGCAGTTCGCCGTCATCGCCGCGTTGCTCGCCCACGTGCTGGGCGAGCGCATCAGTCCCCGGCAGTGGGCCGGCGTGGCCGCGGTCACGGTGGGCGTGGTGGTCATCACCCTGATTCGGCTCTGACGCGCTCGCGCGGTACGCCAGCTCAATCGACGTTGACCAGGCGGGAGTGGCCGGCCAGCTGGGCCACGGCCTTCTTGAAGACCTCGGACAGGTCCGCGCTGGCGCCCGACGTCTTGGGCAGACAGAAGTAGTTGTCGCCATCGTCGTTCTCGGTGCCGGGGCAGCCGTTGTCGTTGGCCGAATCGGTGGCCATCGCGGCCAGCAGGTCGGGTGCGCTCTGGCCCCTCCAGCTACCGGAGGTGTCCTGGCAGATGTGGTCCTTCTCGTCG
>CAYZDQ010000327.1:0-3629 GCA_964476955.1 uncultured Anaerolineaceae bacterium | reverse complement strand
GACCGCGAAGGCCAGCAGCACCCCCAGCTGGGGGACGATGCCGGTGAGGTCCTCCCCGTAGAAGACGAGCTCGCGGAAGGCGTCGATGGCCCAGTAGTGGGGCGTCAGCTTGGAGATGGTGGCGATGGGCTCGTCGAACAGCTCGTAGGGCACCATGGCCCCGCCCAGGGCGGCCAGGATCATGCCCAGGACGACGCCGAGCGATCCGGCCTGGTCGGGGTTGCGTGCGAAGGCACCGACGACCGTAGCCACGCCGGTCCCGACGAGGGCGAACGTGACGATGACGGCCGAGGCACTCGCGAGATCACCCCAGCGGACATCGAAGAGGATGGCCGAGGCGACCACGATGAAGAGGCCCTGCATCATGGCGATGGAGAAACGGCCCAGCAGCTCACCGAGCAGGATCGAGCGCACGGGCGTGGGGGTCGCCAGCATCCGGCGCGAGACTCCCAGCTGACGGGTCAGCACCAGCCACGTGGCTGCGGTCATCGACGTCAGGAACATGAACAGGACAGTCATGTTCTGTGCGCCCAGCGCGAAGGGGTTGCCGATGTCGGGGAACAGCGACTCGCCCAGCGTCACCTCCTCGACCTCGATGCCGGCGAGCTGCCCCTGCGCCCGGGCGGCGAGCTCGAGCGCAGTATCGAAGTCGGTCTCCGCGTGCTCGACTGCGAGCTGTGCCGCTCTGATGCGGGCTGACTGCTCGGCGACGGCCGCCTCGATGCCCTGGCCGAGCGCAGCGAACATGCCTTCCGGGCGAGCCACCACCACCAGCTCGACCGACTCGCCGGCCCGGACGGCCTCGTCGTAGCCGGGCGGGATGAGCAGACCGAACTCGAGCTCACCCTGCTCCACACCGTCCTGCAGCTGCTCGACGCTCTCGCGCTCCCGCACGGCCACCTCGACGTCACCCGACTCGATGATGGCCACGAGCTCGTCGCCCAGTGGCCCGGCGTCGACGGCGACTACGCCAAGGCGGCTGACACCCGACCCGCCGAAGGCGGCGCCCATGGCGATGATGATGATGAGCGGCAGGAGGAAGACGAAGAAGAGGTTGGGTCGGTCACGGAACGAGCGCACGAGGTTGACGCGCGCGATCTCGTACACCGCCTTCATGCCAGCACCATCCGCTTCCCGCGCAGCAGGCCCAACCCACCCGTGACCAGGCCGATGACCGCGAGGACGGCCACGGATACAACCGCCGTGGTGACGTCGCCACCGGTGGCCACGTCATCGATACCGTCAAGGAACCAGGCGTGAGGCGTGAGCAGACTCAGCTGGCTCAGCAGCTCCGGGCCCTGGGAGGTCGGGAAGAAGGAGCCGCCGATGACCGCGAGGGTCAGCGAGACGATGGCGATGGCCGAGCCCGCCTGCTCCTCATTGCGCGTGAAGGCGACCGTGAGCAGCGAGATGCCGGTGGCCGCCAGAGCCGCGGCCAGCATCAGCGCCCCCACCGCGATCGGGTCGCCCCACTGGGCTCCCAGCAGCAGCGCGGTGCCCACGATGATGACCGTCAGCGATACCAGCGCCAGCACCATCGAGACGATGAGCTTGCCGGCGAGGATCGACCACCAGTGCAACGGTGCCGCGACCATGCGCGCGAGCGTGCGCATGCGGCGTTCTGCATGGATGCTGACGATGCCGAACTGGGCCGCGAGGAAGACGAAGAGGATGGCCATGGCGGCGGCGTAGTAGGTGGCGTAGCCGGCCTGCCGGTTCGCCGCCGCATGGTCCGCGATGGCCACCGGATCGACCATGGCCGCGGCCTGTTCGGCCAGCGAGGCGGTGACCTCCGGAGTCGGGAGCTGCCCCCCGGCGATGAGCGCGGTCGCGACCGAGAGCTGGACCGCATCGACCCGGCTGGCGAAGCCGGCCAGCACCGATCGCGCGACCTGGCCGCTGATGGCTGCGTCGGGATCGATGATGAGCTCGACCGCGGCACCGCTACCGGCCATCGACGAGGCGGTGAAGCCCTCCGGCACCACGATCGCGGTGTCGACCTCGCCAGCCTCGACAGCTAGCCGCGCCTCCTCGGCGGTGGCATAGCGTTCGACGTCGATGACGCCGTCGGCTTCGAGGGCGCTGATGGGGCCCTCATCGAGTGCTGCGGCGATCTCGCCACCGTCGAGGTCGACGTAGCCCCAGTGGGCGTGGAAGTCCTCGTCCAGGCCCCCCAGGATGAGCGCGAAGAGCGCTGCCAGCGCGAAGGGGGCAACGACCCCGATGAGCAGCGCGGACCGGTCGCGCAGCCGCTGGCGCAGGTCCTTGAGAGCGATGTCGAAAGCGGCGCGCACGGTGGCCGTCTAGTCCCGCAGCGCCTTGCCGGTGAGGTGGAGGAAGACCGCCTCGAGATCCGGCTCGGTGACCTCGACCGAGCTCACGGCGGCACCGGCCTTGGCGGCCACCCTGATGATCTCGGGGAGCAGTGTGCGTGCGCCCTCGGCGGTGATCTCGATGGTGCCCTCCGCGGCGGTGACGTCCTCCACCCGATCGACCGTCTTGAGTGCTGCCACGGCGTCAGCCGGCGGGCCGGTCACGGCCAGGGTCACACGGTCCATCTGGCCCACGAGATCGACCAGCTCGCGGCGTGTGCCTTCCGCGAGGATGTTCCCTTCGTCGATGATGGCGATGCGGTCGCAGAGGCGCTCGGCCTCCTCCATGTAGTGGGTCGTGTAGAGAATCGACATGCCCTCGGCGCGCAGGTCGTCGACCGCTTCGAGGATGGCGTTGCGGCTCTGTGGGTCCACGCCCACGGTGGGCTCGTCGAGCACCAGCAGCTGGGGCTCGTGCAGCAGGCCGATGCCGATGTTGAGGCGCCGCTTCATGCCACCCGAGTAGTCGTCGGTACGGTCATCGGCGCGTTCGGTCAGGCCGGTCAGCTCAAGCACCGCTTCGGCCCGCTCCTTGAGGGCTGAGCCGCTGAGCCGCTGCAACGCCCCGAAGAAGCGCAGGTTCTCACGCGCTGAGAGGTCGGGGTAGATGGCCAGGTCCTGCGGCACATAGCCGATGGCCGCCTTGGCCTCGACCGCGCTGATGTCGACCGGCCGGCCGGCCACCATGACCTCTCCCCCATCGCGCTCGAGCAACCCGCAGATCATGGAGATGCTGGTGGTCTTGCCGGCGCCGTTGGGGCCGAGCAGCCCGTAGGTCTCACCGCGGGCGATGTGGAAGCTGACGCCGTCGACCGCGGTGCGCTCGCCGAAGCTCTTGCGAAGATCGCGACAGACGAGCAACTGCTCGGTCTCGGCCATGTTCCCTCCGTGCTCGAGCCCCCTCCGAGGTGCTCCGATACCCCACAGTATCCACATACCCATTGGTATGTCAACTACGCGGACGGCTCAACCGGTGACCTCGAGGTTGGCCAGGCTGGCCATGAGCTTCTTGATGCCCTGCTCAGGGAAGGCGACCGTGACCTCCTCGTCGTCGCGGGTCAGCTTCGATGATACGACCTGGCCCTCGCCGAAGACCTTGTGGCGGACCTTCTGGCCGTCCTGGTAGCGGTGCTCGCCGGGCACGTTGGACTTCTCGGGCACGCGCCACTCGTCCGCCGGCGCTGGTGTCGCCGGCTCCGGCTCGTCCGGGGCCGTCTCCGGGGTGCGGCCGTAGTAGGCCTCACGGCGGGCGGCGAG
>CAYZDQ010000326.1:0-3642 GCA_964476955.1 uncultured Anaerolineaceae bacterium | reverse complement strand
GTGACCACGCGTCGCGTGCAGACCTTCGGCTTCGACGCGTTCGCGTACTGGAACGTGTCCATGCCGGACCCCTACGAGATCCCGGTGGGCGCCCTGGGCGCCTTCAACTACAGCCCCGTGTTCGCCCAGGTCTTCGACTGGGCCAGCCTCCTCGACTGGTGGGTCTTCCTCTACTTCTGGGTCCTGCTGCTGGCGGGTTCGATCATCTGGATCGCGGGCAGCCCGACCTGGATCGCCGTCGCCTTCGCCATCCCCTTCGTTGCGCTCGAGCTCTACCACGGCAACATCCACATCCTGCTGGCAGTGGCCATCGTGCTCGGCTTCCGCGACCCCTGGACCTGGTCCTTCGTGCTGCTGACGAAACCAAGTGCGGGGGTCGGTCTGCTCTGGTTCGTGGTGCGGGGGGAGTGGCGCAAGCTGGGTATCGCCCTGAGTACGACGGCCGCGATCGCGGCGGTCTCCTTCATCGCGGCGCCGCAGGCCTGGTTCGACTGGATCGACCTGATGGTGCGCAACGTCGGCGTGCCGCCACTGAGCGCCAACATCCCGGTGCCGTTGTGGATCCGACTACCCGCAGCGGCGGTGCTGGTGATCTGGGGTGCCCGAACCGATCGCCGCTGGACGGTGGTGGTGTCGTCCATACTGGCCCTGCCGGTGCTGTGGTTCGCCGCGCCGGCCATGCTGGTGGGCGTACTGCCCGACGTGCGTGAGTACCGGCGGCGCCGCGCCAGCGAGACGACGCCGGAGGCCGGCGAGGAGACTCCCGCGTGACCCCTCCCTCTGACGAGTCGGTGGCGCCCGAGTCTTCGGACCGGACCTCGCTGCCGGGTCTGCGCACGTTCGAATCCCCCCGCTTCCGGCTGCTGGTCGCGGCCCTGCTGGCGGGCTTCGGGGTCCTGGCCAACATCGTCTTCCTCATCGTGCTGGACAATCCGGTGCGGCCCTGGGGCGAGGACTTCGAGGCCTACTATTTCGCGGCCGAGCGCGTGGCAGAGGGGCTCTCGCCGTACACCGCTCAACAGCTCGCCAGTCCCGTCGATGCCGTCTGTCCCGGCTGCTACCTCTATCCGCCGTTCCTGGCCCAGCTGCTGGTGCCGGTCACGACGGTCTCGCTGGGCACCGCGGTGGCGGGCTGGTTCGTGATTCTGTCGGTGCTGGCCTACACCATGGTCTGGCTGGCGGCCTCGGTCGGCGGGGCGGCGCGCAGCATCGAGCGCGCGCTGTGGACGCTCGTGGCGGTCACGTTCTTCTTCCCGGTCTTCCAGTCGAACTGGCTGGGCAACGTCAGCACGCTCACCGGACTGATGATCGTGCTCGTGGCCATGGGCGGGACCGTGGCCGGACTGGCCGTCACCGCCGGACTGGTGCTGAAGCTCACGCCCGGGGCGTGGGCGCCGGCGGTGCTCGTGGCCAGCCGTTCCTCCCGTCTCTCGCTGCTGGCGTCGCTGGCCGTCGTCGCCGGGGTCGCCTTCGCCCTCGCGCCGGATGCCTGGCTCGACTACCCGAGCGTCCTGCGCAACCTGCTCTCCGGCTCGGGCGAGGTCGACTGGAACCTGGGCTGGGCCGCCATGGCCCGGGAGGCCGGGCTGGGCGAGATGGCCGAGACAGCCGCGCGCCTGGCCTCCATGGCGGTGGCCATCAGCGCCCTCATCGCGAGCGTGTGGGTCGCGCTCCGGCCCGGCGGCATGCCGGCCGCGGCGGTGCTGGGCACGGTCACCATGCTGCTGCTGCCGGGCACGTTCTGGTACCACTATCTCGCGGTGCTGCTGCCCCTCGCTGCCATGAGCTGGCCCCGGGCGGATGGTGCGACCCGCGCGATCCTCCTGCTCTCGGCCGGCGTGGTCTCCGTCACGGGCATCGTGTTCATGCCGCTGGTGACGCTACTCGGCGCCTTCGGTGTGCTGGTCACGGCCGGCTGGGTACTGTGGCCGCGGCTGGGTGAAGATACAGGGCATGCCCGACCGACCCACCACACCGCCGAACCAGCCGCCTGACGACGACGGCGGCGGCTGGCGCACCTCGCTGGCGGTACCGGTGCTCATCGTGGCGCTCGCGGCCGGCCTCATCGGAGCCCTCATCTGGGTCTCTCGTTCCGAGCAGGACGCGGGTGCGGACGCGCTTGCCGGCACGACCGTGGAGGGACCGCTGCCGCTGACCGTGCCCTACCGCCAGATCGGTGGCGCGATCGTCGTCGACGTTACCCTCGGGGAGGGCAGCCGCACGGTCCCGATGATCCTCGATACGGGCGCCCCCACCATCGTCTCCGAGGAGATCGCGGCGGTGTACGCGGGCGAGACCCTGGGCACGATCGCGGGCGCGGCCGCGGATGGGCAGGTCATCACCAGCGACGTGGTGCGCCTGCCACAGCTCGCCATCGGCGAGGCGGTCTTCGCCGACGTCGGCACGGTCGTGGGAGCGATCGAGCCGGGCAATCCCTTCTACTGCATCACCCAGACCGGCTTCATCGGCGCCAGCCTGATGCAGGCCGCGGTGTGGCAGGTGGATCCCGGCGCCGGCACCGTCACCATCGCGGCCTCGACCGCCGATCTCGACCTCGAGGGCGCGACCCGCTTCGACTTCAGCGCCTCGAGCGAGGTCTCGCCATCCCCGCTGTTCGAGTTGCCCACGGGGGAAGGCGCGCTCACGCTGCTTCTCGACACGGGCTCCGACGGCTGGTTGGCGGCGCATCCCGCGGACCTCGACCCCCTGGGCGTGGCGGTGCCTGATGAGGTGCCCACCGAGAGCATCCTGGCCACCGGCACCGGCACCGGCGGCGACTTCACGACCCGCGCGCACTGGCTCAGCGCGGAGGTCGGACTGGACGGAGAGCGCAAGCCGCTGCCCATCGCGGCCATGGAGACGGTGCCGCAGGGGCAGGGCAACGCCGGCACCGACTTCCTGCGCCACTTCGTGCTCACGGTCGACTGGCCCGGCGGCGCGTTGTATCTCGAGCCGCTCTCCGAGGCCGTGCCGTCGACGCCCGCATCCGCGGGCCTGGGCTGGGATGGCGGCTACGTGGTCGGCTCGTTCGTGGAAGGGCTTCCCGGCGCCGGCGAGCTGGAGCTGGGCGCTTCCGTGTCGGCCATCGACGGCGAGTCCGTGGCCGGCGTGCCCTTCGACGACTACTGCACGCGCGTGGTGCGCGGAGAAGGGCCCGACACGTACGAGATGACGGTCGCTGGTGAGGTGCCCATGACCGTGGACGTGGCTTCGTCGGCAGGCTTCTTCGAACCCCTGCGAGACTAGCCGCCCAGCCGCCACGCACGCCCCCCCGAGCTGCGATCCGGGCCTATCATCGAGCGTGATGAGCGACCCGCGCCCGAGCTCCGAGCAGCCCCCGACCCCGGGTCCGCGCCTGCGTGGGCCCCGGGGTTGCATGGAGTGGACGGTCGTGGTCATGGGCCTTGTCTACGTCCTGCTGCTGATCCTCTTCGTGGTCGTTCTCGTCATCCGTTAGCTGAAGGACGTTCCGGGCCGGACGGGTGCACTGGTGCTCACTGACTGACGTCCGCCGGCGCCCGCCGACGCCGGCCTGGGCAGCCCCCCGATACCCGGTCACGGCCGTTCGATCCCGGTGGCGGTGCGTTTTCGAGACCAGTACGAAAGGGCTATGACCGGTCTGGGTGGAGAGGACTACTCGAG
>CAYZDQ010000325.1:0-3644 GCA_964476955.1 uncultured Anaerolineaceae bacterium | reverse complement strand
GTCGCGAGGGCAGTGCTGCGGGCGTAGATGACCTGTCGGATGGTGGCCAGGTAGGCGTCACCGGCGTGGGCCACGCCACCACCGACCACGATGAGCGAAGGATTGAAGAAGTTGGCCAGGCCGGCCAGCGTCTGGCCCAGCAGCGTGGCACTCTGGTTCAGCAGTCGCAGCGCTGCCGCATCGCCCACGCGGGCGGCGCGGATGACTTCGCGAGCCGTGATCCGCTCATGCTCCGCGAGGATCCGCGCGAGCCGTTCGCTCTCACCGTGGCGCGCTACCGCCTCGCCCTCACGCGCCAGCGCCGCGCCGCCGGCGAGCGCTTCGAGGCAGTCCACCTTGCCGCAGCGACAGGTCCGACCCTCGTGGCCGACGACCTGCACATGTCCGATGTCGCCGGCACTGCCCTGCGCTCCACGATGGATGGCCCCGTTGCTGAAGATGCCGGAGCCGATGCCGGTGCCGACCTTCACGAAGATGAAGTTGTCATGGCCGTGCGCGATGCCCGAGCGCCGCTCACCGAGGGCCATGATGTTGACGTCGTTGTCCACCCACACCGGCACGCCGTGATGCTGGCTGAAATGCTCGCGCACCGGGTAGCCCTCCCAGCCGGGCATGATCGGCGGGGAGATGGGGTGGCCCGTGCGGAACTCGACCGGACCCGGGACGCCGATGCCCAGGCCCCACAGCTCGCCGGGTGCGGCGTGCTCGGCGAGGAGCCGCTCGAACAGGGCGTCTACGCGACCGAGGATGACCTCGGGGCCGGAGCTGACATCGGCGGTCTCGCCGGTGCGGGCGAGGATCGCACCAGTGGCATCGGCCAGCGCCACATCGATGCTGGTGGCCCCGATGTCTGCGACCAGGACGTGGCCGGCATCGGATCGCAGCTCCAGCTGCTTGGGTGGCCGGCCGCCGGTGCTGGGCGCGACGGATTCGATGAGGAAGCCCCGTGCCAGCAGCTCGTTCACGCGCTGGGTGACGATCGAGCGCGAGAGTCCGGTTCGCTCGATGAGCTCCGAGCGCGAGCGCGCTCGACCACGGCGGACCAGATCCAGGATGGCCACGATGCCATCCATCGATTCCTCGGGCACTGGGCGTTGCTTCGGCACCTCCACAGCATACTTTGGCGTGTCAAGTGCAAAAGTATGTGCGAGGGCCACAGAAAGGACGTCTGGTCCCTCTCGGGCGTGGGCAGGACCGGACGTCCGGTCGAGACGAGTCGAGCCCCGGGTCAGATCGGCGGCAGGCCCCTAGCTGGAGAGGTGGCGCCGGATGTGATCGGGCAGCTCTCCGTGCCAGACGGCGTGGTAGGCCTCAGCGATGTTGTCGCGGGTGACCGCCAGGGCCGGCAACGCGATCCAGGGCGGTGGCTCATCGCCGGCGAGCGCCATGACTGCCGCGGTCGCCTCGGCGACGCCCTGGTCATATGGCAACTGTGCGCCGCCACCCACGATGAGTCCGCCTCGGGCGATCTTCTCTGCGACCCCCTGACCCAGGTCGACGGTCGCGATGGGAGTCGACAGACCTGCGTCCGAGAGCGCCTGCGACACGAGGAGCGCCGGTTCATCCCAGACCACGAAGACAGCATCAGGCGGGCCTCCGGCATCGAGGCTCGGGCCGATCAGGTCGCCGGCGGCGTGGGGATCCTTGAACTCCATGCGTTCGATGCTGATATCCGGTCGTTCCTCGCCCAGCTGCTTGCGGAAGCCGAGCTCCCGCTCGTTGGTGACCGGGAAGTCCACGCCATAGCCCACCACGGTGACACTGCCGTCCTGCGGCACGTGATCGGCCAGGATGGAGGCCGCGATCTCACCGTTGCCGAAGTTGTCCGCGGAGACCACGCTGGCGTAGTCCTTGCGGGCCACCATGCCCACTGGCGCGTTGTCCATGACCACGAGCTTGATCTCGGCTTCGCTGATGCGGCGGTGCACCTCTCCGCTGCGGAGGCTGCCCACCGGGATGCTGATGATGGCGTCCGGGCGACTCTCGAGCAGGTCCTGCATGGCCGCTGTCTGCTGCTCGGGCTCGAAGCCACACTCCACCACACGGGTCAGGGACGAGCCGTAGTGCTCGAGCGTCTTGCGGATGCCGGCTTCCTGGAGTCGCGACCAATCGCTACGGCCGCTGTGCAGCACGAGCGCGACCGAGTACGAGCGGGCAGCGACGACGCGACTCGCCTCCGCGGACAGCCGCAGCTGGTCCGCCGGTGCGGCGAACTCACCGTGAGGGCCCAACCCGGAGATGGGTCTGCTCATGTCACCTCGTCGACTCGATCGTCCGTTCATGGACGCGTACTGCCGCACCCTACCCGATGCGGCCGCGCGATTGGGCGGCGAGCGGGATGTCGTGGGCGCCTTGACCGCGATGGATCTCGCTTCATCGAGCGACGCTCACTCCTGCGCCTGTGGCGGCCCCCGTCGGCGCGCCCTCGTCGCCTGCCGGCATGGGTGCGTGTCGTGGTGATCCCTGGGCGACCCAGGTGGCCAGTCGCGGGCGTGTGAACAGGTCGTCGAGCGCGGCCGAGGCACCGCCGATGAGGCCCGCGGTCTTGCCCAGCTCCGAAGCGACGAGCGTCAGGTTGTCGGTCGTCAGTGAGCGGGAGCGTCGATAGATCCCATCACGGATCGCAGCGATGAAGATGGAGCCTGATTGCGCCACCCCGCCACCGACCACGACGATGGACGGGTTGTACCCGGCCACGAGCGTGGCCAACGACTCGCCTACCAGTCGGCCCGCGCGCGCCAGCAGCTCGGCGCTGAAGGGGTCGCCGCGATCCGCTGCGGAGCCGACGTGCGCGGCTGAGATGCTCGTGCCCGACTCGAGGAGCTGGGCCAGATAGGGGCTGCGTCCGTCAGCCGCGGCGGCCTGTCCTTCGCGGGCGATCGCGGCGCCCGCTGCGAGGGCCTCGAGACAACCGCGGTTGCCACAGCGACAGATGGTGGCCGAGTCGACATCGACGGCCACGTGTCCGATGTCACCGGCGAAGCCCGACGCGCCCTGATGGATCCGACCCTCCGAGCAGAGCCCGGCACCGATACCGGTACCGACCTTCACGAAGATGAGGTCGTCGCGCCCGACTCCGTGGCCGGCTCGCAGCTCTCCCAGCGCCATGAGGTGGACCTCGTTCCCGATGAGGACCGGTGCATCGAATCGGTCCTGCAGGCGCGCATGCACGGGGAAGTCGCTCCAGCCGGGGATGAGGTTGAGGACCACTCCCTCGTCGGCTCGGCCGCTATGGACCTCGACGAGCCCTGGCAGAGCCAACGAGATCGCCCACGCGTCGCCGGGGACGGGGTACTCGCTCAGCATCCACTCGAACAGCTCGATCACCCGCCTGATCGTGCGCTCAGCGCCACGCGTCACGTCCGCAGGCTCGTGGTGCTCGATGAGCAGGCGCCCCGAAAGATCCGTCAGGCCGACGCCGAGCGTCGTCGAGCCCAGTGAGGCTGCCAGGACGTAGCCCGCCGCCGAGTTGAACTCGAGATGGCGTGGAGCTCGTCCGCCCGTCGACGCCGCCAACCCCGCCTCGGCGACCAGGTTGTGGCTGACCAGGGTGGCGACGCGGTCGGCGACCACCGCCCGTCCCAGTCCGGAGGCGCGCTCGATCGCCTGGCGGGTTTCGGCTTGCCCGGACCTGATGAGGCTCA
>CAYZDQ010000324.1:0-3651 GCA_964476955.1 uncultured Anaerolineaceae bacterium | reverse complement strand
TGGCGGCTGCGAGTGCCAAGCTCCCTGCCCTACGTGTTCGCCGGATTGCGGATCGCGGCCACGCTCTCGGTCATCGGCGCCATCGTGGCCGAGTTCACCGGCTCCGACCGCGGCATCGGCTACGTCATCGTGCAGGCCAGCTATCGCCTGGACACGCGCCTGATGTTCGCGGCCATCGTCCTCTCCTGCCTGGGCGGCATCCTCTTCTTCGGCCTCATCGGCTGGCTGGAGCGGAACGCCCTGCGCTGGCCAGACGCACGCCTGCAGGACAAGTGAGCGGCGTGACTGGAGGGGCGGTCGGTCCACTCGTTGGCCTGAGGTTGAACCTGCACACGCACCTCGAGGGTTGGATGCGGGCCGACACGGCGGCTGAGCTTGCCAGGGAGCTGGAGGTCGAGGCGCCACCGGCAGGCTGGGCCGAGGCCATGCGTGTAAGCGTCCCTGGCGACCTGCCCGCCTACCTCGAGCGTGTGGCCGTGGCCTATCCACTGTTGCGCTCCCCGGCCGCCCTGGAGCGGGTGACTGCTGAAGCCGTCGAGGATGCGGCGGCTGATGGCTGCCGCTTCCTTGAGTTGCGCGTGGGACCGGTCACCCATGCCTCCGAGGCGCTCCCGATCGAGGGCGTAATGGAGGCACTGTGCCGGGGCTTGCAGCACGGCATCGCAGACACCGGCATCGGCGCCGGCCTGGTGCCGGCGGTCCTTCGTCATCACTCACCTGCGGCCAATGAACGCCTGGCGGAGCTGGCCGTACGTCATTGCGATGACGGGGTCGTCGGCTTTGACATCGCGGGCGACGAGCTCACCTA
Source organism: uncultured Anaerolineaceae bacterium (assembly GCA_964476955.1). Lineage (GTDB taxonomy): Bacteria > Chloroflexota > Limnocylindria > Limnocylindrales > CSP1-4 > JAFMJV01. The sequence goes on along the minus strand of CAYZDQ010000324.1, from coordinate 2,843 downwards.
CCCGGACCTGCGTGCACACGTCCGAGCCTTCGAGATCGCCCGCGATGGCGGCCTGGGTATCACTGCGCACGCGGCCGAGGCGGGACCGGCCACTGCCGCAAGAGAGGCCCACGATCTGCTCGGCGCGACCCGGATCGGGCATGGCACAAGGCTGGCCGAGGACGAGGCGCTGCTGGGCTGGGCCGCCGACGAGGGCATCTGCGTCGAGATCTGCCCCACCTCGAACGAACTGACCGGTGCGGTGCGACCGGGCGAGTCGCACCCGGTGCGGCACTTCCTGGGCGCCGGCTGCGCGGTCGTGCTCGGCGACGACAACCCCAGCCAGACCGGTTCGCCCCTGTCAGCCGAGGCCGAGAGGCTGGCCACCCGACATGGCCTCACAGCAGGCGAGCTGGGGCGCATGAGCCAGGCCGCTATCGATCACGTCTTCTGCGATGAGGCCACACGAGAGCGGCTGCGAGCTGAGATGGGTGCCTAGACCCGCCCCCAGCCGCGGGACCGCCGTGGCCATCGGGCTGCTCGTCACCTTCCTGTGGGCGACCACGGTCGTGCTCATCCGGATCGGCCTGACCGAGGAAGCGGTGGACCCGATCGGGTTCGCCGGTGTGCGCTTCGCGCTGGCCGCCATCTTCCTCTTCCCGCTCGCCGCTCCCCGACTGCGTGCGACTCGTGTCTGGGAGGCCAGCCCGCGGTGGCTCATCGGCGTCGCCGTCTACGGCCTGCTGATGTTCTGCGCGATGCAGGTTGCCGCCTACGTCGCGCTCGGGGAGCTGCCCGCCGCGACCGTGGGCCTGTTCATGGCCATGGCCCCGGTGGTCACGGCCTTGGTGGTGCTGCGAAGCGAGCACGAGCGAGCCAGCCTCCCGCAGGTGGCCGGTATCGGCATCCTGATGGTCGGCGTCGTCGTCTACTTCGGGCTGGAGCTGCCGGGCGGAGATCTGACGCTTGGATTGCTGGCGGGGATCGCTGTCCCGCTCATCCTTGGCCCCAGCGCAAGACTGGGCAAGTACGTCGCGGTCGGATCGCACCACTTCGGTGGCCCACTCGGCATGACCGCGATGGCCATGGCCGTGGGCGCGGCCGCGACCCTCATACTGGCCCTCGTCGTCGAAGGCGTGCCGACATTCAGCCTGAAGGCATGGCTGCTCATCCTCTGGATGGCCGCGGTCAACACGGCCTTCGCCTACACGCTGTGGGCGCAGTCCCAGCGTGGCTTGAAGGCCGTCGAATCGAGCGTGCTGGGCGACATGACGACCGTGCAGATCGCGTTGCTCGGATGGATCCTGCTGAGCGAAGCCCTCGACCTCACGCAGGTGCTCGGGCTCGCACTGGCCCTGGCCGGCGTGGCGCTGGTCCAGGTCGCACCGTCGCTGCGCTCACGCGTGGCTCGAGCCGACACGACCCGAACGGACGACCTGGAGCAGTCCTAGAGCCAGGACCTGGTAGCGAGGGCGAGCGGGGCCGTTCGGCTCTTGTGATTCGTGGAGGCGAGGCGTATCACCGCACCAGCCTTAACGCGCCACCCACGCGTGGGGGATGTGTGATGGAACGGCGGCGCAGCGAACGGGTCCTCGTCGTCCACCGGTCCGAGGGGGTCACCGTGGCCGAGGCGGACGGCCTCATCCGACTCGGCTACGAGGTCGAGATGTGCTCCGGCCCGGCCTACTACGCCTGCCCCGTGCTGCGCGATGAGCCCTGCCCTGCCGTGGAGCGAGCCGACGTGCTCGTCTACGACGCCTGGGCCACGAACGAGAGCGACAGCAGTCGCCGGGTCATCGAGGGTCTGCGGGACCTCTATCCGGAGATTCCCGTGGTCGTGACAGTGCCGGGCATACTGCTCAACTGGATGGAGACAGAAGGCCCGCACAAGATCACCCCGCTGGTGGGCGCGCCCACGACCGAGCTGCTCGATGCAGCCATCCGCGAGGCGCTCGGCGAGGTGGCTTCGACCGTGGGCACCGCCCAGGGATAGCTGCCCGGCGATCAGCCAGCGGGACCGGGACGCTGACGCTCAGGTCGGCTCGGGGTTCTTGTGGCTGTCAGCGGCCGTCAGCTCGAGGCCGTACACGTGCCGCAGCCGCTCGATCGCCTCGAGCGTGCCCTCGTCCGTGATCGCCGCCTTGCCCTCGAGGGCGTATAGGGCCTCGTGGTCCGACCTCGAAGGTGGTAGGTTGCGCCCTTCCACACCGCCGATCGCGAGGAGGGCCCTTGGCACGAGACAGGTACATCGCCGGCACTCTGGTGCTGGCGTCCGCAGCCGTGCTCGCCGCCTGCGGGGGCTCCGGCACGTGGTCGGTGGAGGCCCCGGAGGGCGAGCGGGTCCTGCCGGACCTAGCTCCGCTCCCGCCGGTGGACCTCCATGTTCTGCACAAGGACGACCTGGTGGAGCTCAGGTTCACCTCCACCCTGGTGAACGTCGGCGCTGGCGACTTCGTCCTGCGCGGCACTCGCAGCGACAATGACGATCCCGATGCCTGGGCGGTGGAGCAGGAGATCCCCTATACCGAAACGGGTGCCGAGCTCGCCCCGACCGATGCCGAGATGATCTGGGGTGGCGATGGCCACGATCACTGGCACGTCGAGCGCGTCGTGGAGTATCAATTGGTGCCTCTCGACGAGGCGGGTGAGGAAGTGCCCGAAGGCGCGATGGTCGACGCCAAGATCGGGTTCTGCTTCTTCGACTCCCACCGGCAGATGGAAGACCTGGGTGGCGACAAGGCCGGCTTCAGCCATGAGCAATGCGGGGACGAGGGCGACACGATCTTCCGGATGGGCCTCTCGCCTGGCTGGGGAGACGTCTACAGCTTCGCGCTCCCGGGCCAGAGCTTCGATATCACCGAGGT
>CAYZDQ010000323.1:0-3660 GCA_964476955.1 uncultured Anaerolineaceae bacterium | reverse complement strand
CTCGAGCGCCTCTCCCTGGGCACCGGTCACCGCACGGGCGCCGGGCTTGATGATGGCGGCCTTCTCCGCGGCCACCGAGGCCACGGTGTCACCCAGGAACTCCTGGTGATCGAGACCCACGTTGGTGATGGCCGCGACCTCGGCCGCCCACGTGTTCGAGGCGTCGAGACGCCCACCCAGACCGACCTCCATGACCATGACGTCGACATGCTGCCGGGCCGACCAGAGGTAGGCCGCGGCGGTCATCAGCTCGAACTCCGTGGCGGGTCCGAACTCGCCCTCGCCGGGCTCGCTGGCCGCGAGTACCTCGGCCAGCAGCGTCTCGAGGTCGCCGGGCGCGATGGGGTTGCCATCGATGGTGACGCGCTCGCGATAGCTGTGGAGGTGGGGACTGGGTGAGGAACCTGTCGAGTAGCCGGCGGCAGCCAGCATGGCGGTGACCATGGCAGCCACGCTGCCCTTGCCGTTGGTGCCGCCGATGAGCACGCCGTGGAGACGCTGCTGCGGGTCCCCCAGCTGCCCCAACAGCGCACGCATGCGACCGAGGCCGAGCCGGATGCCGATGTGGCCGCGGCCGCGGATGCGGCTCAGCGTGTCAGGCGGCACGTCAGAACGCGGCGATCTCTTCCTCGTAGAAGACGCACTGGTTGAAGCGCGCCGAGAGGCAGACATCGGTGACGTAGCCCGCGTCGAGGTGAACGCCGCCCCGCACCTGGCAGCGCGCGATCGTGCCGTCCTGACGCATGTAGGCCTTGAGCAGGTGGGGCGTCTGCACAGGGATCGGTCCACGCGGGCCGGTCATGAAGAAGTGCGGACAGACGTTGCGACGCAGGTTGGGCAGGCCGAACGGGACACCCGGACGGAGCGCGTCGAGCTGGGCCGCGGCGACATCCGCGCTGGGTAGGCGCGGTGAGACGCGCGCGATCGGACCCGGGGGCGGCGGTGGTGGTGTGCTGCCGATCCGGTTGGAGCGTGACGCGCGGTCACGGTTCGACGGCACACCACGTTGATCAGCGTTCAAGCGATCCCCTCTGCAGGACTCCCCCAGCGTGGGTGTTCCGGGTTAGCGTGCCACAATCTGCGGGGATGGACGATACGACTTCACGCACGCGGCCGCCGAGCCGGCGCATGGCCTCCGCCAAGCCGGCCCAGACGACGCAGCGCTCAAGCTCGAGCAAGAGCCCCAAGAAGAAGGGCGACGAGGCGGAGGTCTCACCGGCGCGCTGGGCCGGGGTCGCCCTCGTCATCATCGCCATCGTCGCGGCTATCGTGCTCGCCATGTTCAGCCCCAGCGATCCGTCCGTCGCTCCGGCACAGGTCGCGCTCGAGGCCTCTCCGACACCCAGTCCGACGGTGCTCGATACCCGCGTGCCGGTAGCACAGCCGCACATCACCAACCCCGTCGCCGGTACCACCAAGGAGATCGACTTCCCGGTGACGGTGGACCTGCCCGAGGAGAAGCTGGCCAAGCGCCTGCTCACGCTCTACATCCTCCGCGGCGAGGACGAGGACATCGTGGGCCAGCTCGACAAGCCCAAGCCCGGCGGGCCGAACACGGTCCTGAGCGTGCGGGTGGAGCGCCAAGGACCACACGAGCTCACGGCTGTGCTCAGCGGTCCCGGTGGCTTCGGGCCCCGCTCGGAGCCGGTCGTCGTGACGGTCGATCGCAACGCGCCGGAGCTGGCCATCACCGCGCCCAAGAACAAGACCGAGACGTACGACAACAAGATCGTGGTCGAGGGCACGTCAGAGGTAGGAGCGGAGGTGGTCATCACCAACGAGACCAACGACTTCCAGGTCAAGGAGGTCGTGGGCAACAGCGGCACCTTCGACGCGCTCGTCCGCCTCAAGCGGGGCGCGATGAACAAGATCGTGGCCACCTCGGAGGACGAGGCCAAGATCAAGCAGACCGAGACCGTCCGTGTCTCGCGACTCGATGGCGTACCCAGGGTCAAGATCAAGGACATCGATCGCATCAAGCGCTCGGAGCTGCCCAGGAAGGTCCGCGTCGTGGTCAACGTGACCGACGCCAAGGGCAAGCCCATGACCGAAGCCCAGGTCGACTACCTGCTGGGTGGGCCTGATCGGACCACGCTCACCGAGACGGACTTCACCGATGCCGATGGAAAGTCGGTGTGGGCTCCGATGGTGGAGCCAAGCAGTTCGTCGGCCGACGCGCTCGAGCTCTCGGTGATCGTGACCTCGTCGCTCTCGGGAGACTCCAAGGAGCTGGCCAGGACGATCGAATTCGGCTAGTCGCTCAGCTCAGCGACGCCAGAAGCGCCAGCGCCGGCGCTCGACCTCCGACGGCGGAGGGCCCGCCTCGACGTGCGGAGCGTCCACGAGCTCCCCTTTCGGTGCCTCGGTCCAGGCAGCCGCCTCCAGCTCCTCGAGCGGGGGCTTGGGTGGGCGCGCGGCCCGACGTCGTCGGGGCCGGACGGTGACAGGAGGCGGCTTCGCCATCGGGGTGGGCGGTGGCTCCACCGCTTCGAAGAGCCCCGGCGGCGTGGCCTCGGCGGGCGCAGCCTCCCAGCAGGAGCGGACCTCGTCGCCACTCAGCGGTGCACGGGCTCGGTCCATGGCGCAGAAGCCCAGGCCGCTGGCCACGGAGGTTCGGTAGCGGTAGCAGGTCGAGCAGGTGACCACCGAGCGGGTGCAGCGCCAGCAGCGAGAGGTCTCAGCCTGCAGGGTGCCGCAGTGGGGACAGCGCCACGAGGGTGCGGCGGGAACGCTGTCGGGGTGATCGAAGATCGACATGCCTAGCGGCGACGGTCCCTGCGGATCAGCATGGCGAGAGTGGGTCGACCGGGTCCCCGAGCATGAGATCGACCTTGGAGCCGACCGGCACGGACGTGCCCGGCTGTGGCAGCTGGTCGTGGACCTCCCAATCAGCGGCCGGGGGCGGATCCTCGGGGATGATGGCACCCACCACCAGGCCCGCGGCCTCGAGGTGACTACGCGCTGCTTCCAGATCCAGACATGAGTAGTCGGCCACGAGCGCCACTTCGGAAGACGGGAACGGCGTGGGCGAAGGCGTCTCCTCGGTCACCGGATCACCACTGGTGGCGGGCGTGGGCCCGGGCGTCAGCTCGGGCCCGACCGTCGGATCGGCACCAGGGCCGAGCGAGACGGTGTAGTCGATGGCCGCCCCACGCGTGACGGACGAACCCGCCCGTGGCTCGGTCGAAACCACGTAGCCCGGCGGCAGTGGGTCCGCGGCGGTGGAGCGCTCGCCGGTGTGGAGTCCGGAGTCCTCGAGCTGCGCAGTGGCGTTCTCCTCGCTAAGGCCATGGACATCCGGCACGACCACCGTCTCGACCTGCGTGGCAACCGTGACCTGTACGGTCGTGCCTGCCGGGACCTCGGTCTCAGGCTCGGGGAACTGCAGCACGACGCGCCCGGCCTCGACCTCGTCGGTCTCGTGGTACGCGATCTCGAGGACTACTCCACGAAGTTCAGCCAGCGACAGAGCCGCCGCCTCTCGCCGGTCCACGAAATCGGGGGTCTTGACCAGCTCGATGGTGGGCTCCGGTGAAGGGCTGGGCGTGGGCTCCTCCTCACCGATGCCGCTGAAGAGCAGGAACAGCAGGATGCCGGAGGCCACGATGACGAGCAGGCCCAGGCCGGCCGCGAGCCAGGCCCAGGGTCCCGAGCCAGAGC
>CAYZDQ010000322.1:0-3665 GCA_964476955.1 uncultured Anaerolineaceae bacterium | reverse complement strand
CCCAGGCCAGCGATGAACATCCATGCCGACATCGTGACCATGTCCGTGGTGGCGGTCAGTCCGGTCATCAGGAAGATGCCCAGCGACATCACAGCCAGCGAGCCCACCAACAACCACTTGTAGTGGCCGCTGCGGCTAACGAGGACGCCGCCGAGGACGGAGCTGATGATCACGCCCGCCATCAGTGGCAGCAGGTACAGGCCGGACTGGGTGGGGCTGGCCTCCTGCACGAACTGGAACCAACGGGGCAGGAAGATGATGGCTCCGAAGAAGCCCACGGCGGCCAGGAAGGTAGCCAGGATGGTGACCGCGTAGTTGCGGATGCGGAAGAGCTCCAGGGGCACGATGGGCTCCTGGGCGCGTGATTCGATGAAGAGGAAGACCGGCGTCAATAGCGCGGCGATGAGGATGAAGCCACCGACGCTGAAGTCGGTCCACTCACCGGACTGCTTGAAGGTCAGGCCCAGCAAGAGGAAGACGACTGCCACCGCGAAGACTGACGCTCCGAGGTAGTCGAGGTTGCGCGTGGGCTTCTCGCCGTGGACGGAGGGCAGGTAGCGCCAGATGATGTAGAGCGTCACCGCGCCCAGCGGCAGGTTGACGAAGAAGATCCAGTTCCAGCTGAGGTTCTCGGTGATCCAGCCGCCGATGAAGGGGCCGAGGACCGCGGCGATGCCGAAGACCGCGCCGAACAGGCCCTGGTACCGACCACGCTCGCGGGGTGTGAACAGGTCGCCGATGACTGCCAGCGAGACCGGCATGATGGCGCCGGCGCCGGTGCCCTGGATGCCGCGGAAGACGACCAGGCTCTCCATGCTCCAGGACAGGCCGCAGAGCAACGAGCCGAGCAGGAAGACCGACACGCCGAACAGCAGCATCAGCCGGCGGCCGTAGATGTCCGACAGCTTGCCGTAGAAGACGCCGGTGATGGTGGCGGTCAGCAGGTAGCTGGTGACGACCCAGGTGTAGAGCTCGTTGGTGCCGCCGAGGTCCCCCACGATGAGCGGCAGGGCCACGCCCACGATGGTCTGGTCCAGCGCGGCCAGGAAGACCACCAGCATGATCGCGCCGAAGATCTCCATCTTGCGGCGGTGCGACAGCCCCAGCGCTGGATCGAGCTCGGCGAGCGTGGGGTCCGGGGCGTGGTCGGCCAAGAGGAGACATCTCCTTCGCACGAGGGCTGGGGACCGGATGGGGGATCGGTCCGCCTGTAGGCCTCCCTAGCCTACAGGCGATGGGCCCGGATGAACGGGTGGCTGGCGCCACCGAACTCCTCGTCCTCGCTGATCAGGCGCTCCCAGTCGATCTCGAAGCCGGCCTCCCGCACGAGGCGGGCATTGGCTTCGCGGTCGAAGTGCGACCAGTAGAGGGCCTCGCCGCTGCCGATCCGATCCTCCTCGATGTAGCCGGCGTGATCGCTGTTGCCGACCGAGAGGAAGAGCACGCCACCGGGCCGAAGGAGCCGGGCGAACCCGGTCAGCGCAGCGGCGTGGTCCTGCCGTGGCAGATGGAAGAGCGCGAACAGGCAGACCAGCGCATCGAAGGAGGCCGCGGCCAGGTCCGGCGCGGACATGTCGCCGACGACGAACCGGGCCGAAGGTACGATTTCGCGCGCGAGGCCGACCTGAACCGGTGAGATGTCGATGCCGGTGACCGTGAAGCGCTTGGCCAGCCGAGCCGCCACAGGCAGGCCCGCGCCGCAGCCGGCATCGAGCACCTGGGCGCCATCGGGCACGCCAGCGAGAGCCTTATCGAGCAGCTCCAGCTCGGCACCCGGCTTGCGGGTTCGGAACTCGAGGTAGTGCGGCGCGAGGGCGTCGTAGCCCTCGCGCACGACGTCCCGCGGGTCGCGGCTCACCAGCGCTGGTGCACCAGCGGCTTGGCGTACTGCTCGTACAGCTCCCCGATGCGCGCCATGACCTCGGCGGAGAGCGGCGCGAGACCGGCAGCGGCGGCGTTGGCCCGTGCCTGCTCGGGGTTCTTCGCGCCCGGGATCGCTGCGGTCACGCCCTCATGCATGAGGATCCAGCGCAACGCCAGCTGGGCGGTGGTGGCGTCGGCCGGCACCAGCTCCTGCACAGCCGCCACGAACCCCAGCCCCGCGTCGTAGTCCAGCCCGGCGAACGTCTCGCCGACGTCGAATGCCTGGCCTTGGCGGTTGTAGTTGCGGTGATCGTTCTCAGCGAAGGTCGAGGCGCGGCCGTACTTGCCCGTGAGCAGGCCGGACGCCAGCGGTACGCGCGCGAGCACGCCCACGTCGTTGGCCAGTGCATCGCCCAGGAAGCGGTCGGCGGGACGCTGGCGGACCATGTTGAAGATGATCTGGACGGACGCCGTGCCCGGGTACTCCATGGCCTTCTGCGCCTGTTCGATCTTCTCCACGCTCACGCCGTAGTGGCGCATCACACCCTGCTCCACCATCTCGTCGCAAGCCGCGAACAGCTCGGGCGTGTAGTACAGGTCGAACGGCGGACAGTGCAGCTGCACCAGGTCCAGCGTCTCTGTGTCGAGGTTGTCGCGAGAGCGCTGCGTCCAGGCCACGAACGCCTCTGGCGTGTAGTTCTCCAGCTTCTGCTCCACGCGCCGGCCCATCTTGGTGGCCACGTAGATCCGCTCACCGGCTCGTTCCTTGAGGAAGCTCGCGATGATGCGTTCGCTGCGGCCGTCGCCGTAGACGTCGGCGGTGTCGATGAAGTTGATGCCCGCATCTGCGGCCGCATGGAGTGCGGCTAGGGAGTCACTGTCGTCGACTGCCCCCCAGTCGGCACCGATGGCCCACGCGCCGAAGCTGATGGCGCTGATCTCGTATCCGGTCTTGCCCAGTCGTCGGTACTGCATGACCAGAGGGTACGCGCAGATGGTGGGGGAGGGAATGTGAGCGGAGTAGCGGCATAATCACCGCACCACCTCATCCGCGCCGCACGATCAAGGGGGGCGGCCGTCACTCGGAGGATCTCATCCATATGAACATGCGCAAGCTGATCGCGGGCGCGCTCGGTATGTCGCTGCTCGTCGCGGCGGCGCCGGGCGTGGCACTGGCCCAGGACGATGCAGCGGACTCGCTCTCACCCGAAGGGGTCGAGTGGACGCTGACCACGCTGGCCGGCGAGGCTGTGCCCGCGGACGTGGAGACGACGCTCTTCCTCAGCGGTGGCGAGGTCATCGGCAACGCCGGCTGCAACTCGTACTTCGGCAGCTACGAGCTTGATGGCGAGTCCCTGACCTTCCCCAACCCCTTCGGCTCGACCCTCAAGTTCTGTGAGGGCCCGGCCATGGATGTCGAGGCCGCCTACCTGCCGCTGTTGCAGGCGACCACCTCCTGGTTCATCGACGAAGATGGCGCGCTGAGCCTGGCCGACGAGGCCGGCGCCGTGCAGCTCATCTACGGTGAGGCTCCCATCGACGTGACGGCCACCGACGTGGACGCGCTCGTGTCCGCACTCGAGGACCTGCAGGGCCAGATCGACGAGGCCAGCGCCAAGGTCGCCGCGCTGGCCGATGCAGCCGCGTCGGTCAACGTCAACAACTTCGACAAGCGCATCAGCGCCGTCGAGGACAAGACCGACGGCCTCAACGTCAACAACCTCAAGAAGCGCATCAGGACCAATGAGGATGCGGTCGCCGACCTGCAGAAGAGGGTCAGCAACCTGACCAAGCGTGTGAAC
>CAYZDQ010000321.1:0-3676 GCA_964476955.1 uncultured Anaerolineaceae bacterium | reverse complement strand
CTGACCATCATCCGCGGGCCCAACGAGGCCGGCAAGTCGAGCATCCAGCAAGCCATCGAGCTGGTGCTCTTCCGCAAGGCCGACGCCAATCGCGAGGACATCCGCCGGGCCTGGTCGTGGGGCATTTCGACGGCACCGGAGATCGAGCTGGACTTCGAGGTCGATGGCGTGAGAGGGACCATCCGCAAGCGTTTCGGCGGCGGCCGCTCGGAGGCTGAGCTGACCCTGGGCGGGCAGACGATCCGCGACTATCAGCTGATCCAGGACGAGTTGGGTGGGCTCATCGGCGTACCCACCGAGTCCTTCTATCGCGCGACTGCCAGTGTCAGCCACGCCGACCTCGGTGCCGTCTTCGGAGCCGAGCCAGCCATCGGCGATCGCCTGCAGAAGGCCATCAGCGGCGCGGACCGAGGCACGGCCAAGGCCCGCAAGAAGCTCGATGTCGCGGTCCACCGCTATCGCACCGAGGGCCACAAGAACCCCGGCCTGCTCAAGGTCGCGCGCGCCGAGATCGCTCAGCTCGAGGGCGACCTGGCGGAGGGCGAGGCTGCTCTGGCCCGTCTCGAGGCCGATCGGGCCGAGTGGGTGCAGGCCGATGAGCGACGCGAGCAGCTGGAGCAGGCGCTCAGCCGTCACCAAGCTGACCTAGCCGAGGCCCAGCGGGCGGAAGCCCTGGCCGAGGACCGCGACGAGGCCCAGGACCGGTACGACCGCTACAAGCGCGCGGTGGTGCTGGTCGAGGAGAGCGTCGGATTGCAGCGCGCGATGCCAGCGACGGTGCCTCTGGCCCAGGTGCGCAGCACGGTCTCGCGCCTGCAGGCGCTCGAGTTCGAGGCCTCTGAGCTGGAGGCGGAGGTCGCCACTGCCGTCGAGGCCACCGCCGACGATGAGCCGGAGCAGGTGCCACCGCGGCCCATGGCCTGGCTGGCCGCCGCCGCCATCCTCGTGGTCGTGGGCTGGGTCGCCATGTTCCTGCTGCGCGATGCCGGACTTACAGGCGTGGTGGTGGTCGTCGTCATCGCCGTGGCTGTGCTCATCACGCTGGTGCAGGCGGCACGCCTCGCAGGCCGCCGCCGCCAGTACGGGTTGGCCATGAAGCTGGCCGACTACGCTTCTGCCCAGCACGAGGAACAGGACCGCCTGCAACAGGAGCAGCTGCGACGCAAGCAGCGCGAGATGGACACGCTGCTGGAGTCGCTGGGAACGGCTGACGTGGCCGGCGCGACCGCCGCGCTCGAGTCCGCCGAGCAGCAGACCGAGCAGCTGGCCAAGATCGAGGGCGAGCTCCGCGGACTCGGTATCGACGAGCACAACAGCCGCCGCCTGGAGGAGACTCGCGACCAGGCCGCCAACGAGGTCGAGCTGGCTCGCCACGCGCTGGCGGCCATGGGCAGTCTGGCCGAGGACCCGGCCACGGCTCGCATCGCTGCCCAGCGGGATGTGGCCCAGACCGGCCCGGCTCGCGACGCTGCTCGCTCGGAGGCCGACCAGGCGCTGGGTCGCATCGACGCCAACCCTATCGACGCCGAGATCGTGGCGGGTGTGGCCGAACGCCTGACCGCCGCCAGGGAGCACCTGGCGGGGCTGGAGCGGCGCGTGGCCATCTACGAGGGCACGCTCGCCGCCATCAGGGCTGCCGAGCAGGCCACGCTCAAGACCGCGGCGCGCTATCTCGAGGAGCGCATGGGCCCGACCATCGCCACCGTCACCGATGGCCGCTATGACGACATCGAGGTCGATGAGCAGAGCCTGGCCTTCAAGGTGCGCGCGCCCGAGACCGGCGAGCTGGTGGAGGTGGACCGGCTCTCGCAGGGGACGGCCGACCAGCTCTTCCTGGCTGCGCGCCTGGGTCTGGTCCGGCTGGTCACGCTCGATCGCCGGCCCCCGCTCATCCTCGACGATCCCTTCGTGACCTTCGACGCCGCGCGTGGCGAACGCGCGCTGCGGCTGGTCAAGGCCTTCTCGCAGGAACAGGGGCTGCAGGTCCTGTACCTGACCTGCTCCGACCGCTTCGACGCGCTGGCCGATGAGCTCGTGGTCCTGCCAGGCCCGTCGCAGGAGCGGGTAGTGGCGTCCTCGACCCAGCCGCTGCCCGAGCCGCGTCCCAAGGATGCCCCCGAGCCGCGAGCCGCCGATGCCCCCGAACCACGTCCCGTCGGTGCCTCCGAGCCGACGCTGACCTTCGCTCCCGACCCGCGGCCCAATCCCGCCCCGGTCGCACCCCGGGCCCGAACCGTCGACGAGCCGGCGGCGACACTCTTTCCCTCGCCCGAGCCGGATGAGGGGGCCCCTGGCCCGGCCGCCGAGACCGAGCACTCGGGCCGCCTGGCCGCCCTGGCTGCCGCACGCAGCGAGCAGCCGTCCGAGGATGGGCACCGCGATGATCCTGATCCGCTGGCCGCGCTACGCCAGTCCGTCGTCGACGAGGACGGTTCCGCGCAAGCCGGCAGCACGGGCGACGCCCCGCCCGACCGAGACGACGGAGCACGGGCCTGAACCTGCTGACCCCGCTGCTCTCGCTTGCAGCGGCCGCCTCCTGGGGAGTCGGCGACTTCGCCGGCGGCATCACCACACGGCTGTCGAACACGTTCGTGGCCACGTTCCTGGCCCAGTTCGTGGGGCTGCTGGTGGCCGGCGTGTTGTTGCTGCTCAGCCGCGAGGCAATGCCGGGCACGGAGGCGCTGCTGTGGGGTGGCGCCGCGGGCGTCGCGGGCGCCTTCGGCATCGGTTGCTTCTATCTCGCGCTCTCGCGCGGCACCATGGGCCTGGTGGCACCGTTGGCGGCACTGCTGGCGGCGGCCTGGCCGGCCGCCATCGTGCTGCTCACCGGCGGCAGCGTGAGCACGCTCGGGCTCCTGGGCATGGCTGCCGCGTTCGTCTCGATCGTGCTCATCTCCATGCCCGACCGGCGCCTGGGCACGCCGGTCATGCCCACCTACCACGGCTCTCGGTGGGGGGAGTGGCTGCTCATCCTCGGGGCGGCTCTCGGCTTCGGCGCCTTCTTCCTCTTCATCGATGCCTCACACGATGCGGGTGGGGCGGTGTGGTGGCCGCTCTTCATGGTCAAGCTGGCCGGGGTCACGTCCGTGGTCACCGCGGCGCTGGTGCTCCTGCCGCTGGATCGCTTCCCGGGCATCAAGCTGGGCGCGGCTGTGCTGCTGGTCGGCACCATCGCCGGCCTCGGCGACCTTGGTGGCAACCTCTTCTTCGTACTCGCGAGCGACGAGGGCGAGCTAGCCCTGGTCATCGTGGTGACCTCGCTCTACCCGGTGGTCACGGCCATCCTCGCGCGGATCCTCCTGCACGAGCGGCTGAGCCCGCTGCGTCTGGCCGGTGTGGCCCTCGCCATCGCCGGTGTCGTGCTCATCTCGCTGCCCGCCTGAGGGTCGCTAGTGCTGGTCGGGAACCACTAGCTGAACCAGCCCGCACCCTGGGGCCAGCGCATCACGCGCACGGCCAGGAGCACGCCCAGCGCCGCGAGGACGAGCAGGGTGGCGGCAGCGATGGCGCTGTCGATGCCCTCCTGGAACTCGCTGTAGACGAGCAGCGGTAGCGTCTGCGTGCGGCCCTCGATGTTGCCTGCGAAGAGGATGGTGGCGCCGAACTCGCCCAGGGCACGGGCCCAGGCCAGGACCAGGCCGGCTCCGATGGCCGGCGCCGCGAGCGGCATCGTCAC
>CAYZDQ010000320.1:0-3679 GCA_964476955.1 uncultured Anaerolineaceae bacterium | reverse complement strand
ACCAGTCGGTCTCGCGGGCGATGATGTCGTTGACCCCGACCTGCAGCGTGACCACGTCGGGCCGCAAGGACTCGACCTGACCCAGCTGCTCCTCCAGCAGCTCGCCGCTGGTGTCGCCGGGCTCCGCGAGATTGCGCACGACCACGGTGATACCACCGCGATCGAGCGACTCGGCCAGCTGTGCCGGCCAGCTGTCGCGCCGGGGCGCAGCGGTGTCGGTGCCGTGGGTGTAGGCATCTCCGAGGGTCACCAGCCGCACGAGCGTGGGTCCTGTCTCGACCACCGTGGTCGGACCATCCGCCGGCTCATCCGCGAGCACGTTCACACCCGCCGCCGCCGACGGCTCGAGGGATGGCGTGGTTTGGCTGGACGCGGTGCAGGCTGCCAGCGACAACGCGGCGACCAACGACCAGGCGGCGATCCTGCTCACTCTCGGCTGCAGGATAGCGTGGTTCGGGCTGAAGCCCCGCTAGGCATACGCGCATCGTGCCGCTATGCTTTCGGCCCGTGACGGGCGAGCGTCGCCCGGAACAGCCAGGAGTCGTCATATGCCACGCGCGATGTGGCGAGGCGCGGTCCAGTTCGGCCTCGTCACCATCCCCGTCCGACTCTTCCTCGCCACCGAGACGCGAGGGGGCCTCTCCTTCAACATGCTCCACGGCGAGGATCTCAAGCGCATCCAGATGAAGGTGCACTGCCCCGACCACGGGGAGATCAAGCGCTCCGACACGGTGCGCGGCTACGAGTGGTCAAAGGGCCAGTACGTCGTGCTCGAGGAGGGTGACTTCGAGGCCGTCCCGCTCAAGACCGTCCGCTCCATCGAGATCGAGCAGTTCGTGCCGGCCCGCCGGGGCGACCCCGGCGCCCGCTTCGTCAAGAGCTCCTACTACCTCGAGCCCGAGCCCGTCGGCCGCAAGGCCTTCTCGCTGCTCAAGACCGTGCTCGCCGAGAGCGAGCTCCAGGCCGTATGCAAGATCGTGCTCAAGGATCGCGAGCAGCTGGCCGCTCTCGATCCCTTCGGGCCGACGATGCTGCTGTCCACGCTCTACTGGCCCGACGAGGTTCGCGACGTGGCGGACCTGGACATCCCCCAGGACGAAGCCGACTTCAAGCCGGCCGAAGTGGAGATGGCACGCCAGCTGGTGGACGCCCTCAGTGGCGAGTTCGATGCCACCCGCTACAAGGACGAGTACCGCGAAGCGCTGTTGCAGGTCATCGACAGCAAGATCGCGGGTCAACCCGTCGCGGCCCCGGAGCCAGAGCCGGAGACGAGCAAGCTCACCGATCTCATGGCCGTGCTCGAGGCCAGCGTCGCCGCCGCCCGCAGCGAGGAGTCGGCGCCCGCCAGCACGAAGGCGAGAGCGAAGGCGAAGGGCAAGTCGGCAGCCAAGGAGCCGGTCTCGGTCGAGACGGCTCGGAAGGCTCGCAGCAGCAAGGCCAAGAGCAGCGCCTCCAAGTCGCGCCGCAGCTCGGCCAAGTCCACATCCAAGGCCAAGACCGCGACGAGCCAGACGCGGCGCAAGACCGCCTGAGCGGCGGGCGGGGGTCGATCGAGGGTGCCGTCCAAACGAGATCCGGCCCAGGGGCAGCTGCCACTATCCCTGGCTGAAGGCGCTATCGAGCAGCCCGAGCTGCCTGCCCGGCTGTCACTCCCGTTGGCCACAGACGGGCACGCACCGTTCGACGATGAGGCCTACTTCTTCGAGCCCTGGTGGCCTGGCGCCCACGCCACCCTGAAGCGCGAGGGCGAACGCATGGTGCTGCGCACCGAGCACCTGTCGGACCCTCTCCTGGCGTTCCCGGAGCTGTCGGCACTGGCCGACCAGCTCAGCGCCGACGGCATCATCATCGAAGGCACGCTCCTGGCGCTCGATGCTGACGGCCGACCTGACACCCGCCTCCTGCGAAGCCGTCTGAGCGATGCTGAGGGCGGCGAGAGGGCCGAGGGCGCATTCGTGGCCACGGACATGCCCTACCTCGAGGGTCACTCGATCGCGCGGATGCCCTTCGTCGAGCGACGTCGGCGCCTGGCCGCTGCGCTCGATGACTCGGAGCATGGCGTGGTGAGCCGCGGCATCGTGGGTGAGGGCCGCATGCTCGGCCGCGCCGTGGCCGCCCTCGGTTTGCAGGCGCTCTCGGCACGCCGGCTCGATGCTCGCTGGAAGGGCGGACCCGCGGGTGATGCCTGGCTACGGCTACCGGTGGTAGAGCCGCGGGTCGATCAGACCACGCCCTTCCTGGTGCTGCTGGAGCGGCTGCCGCTCGGGGACTGAGCCGGGAGCTAGAGCCAGTTGGTCGCGACCTCGCCCCAACCTCGCTGGGACCAGCCCTGGAGGACCTCCTCCACGATGCGTTCCGCGAACTCGTTGTCCAGCTCGCCGCCAAACATCAGACGCCAGTAGACCGGTCCCACGAGCATCTCGGTCGCGACCTCGGGCTCGACGTCGGGTCGCAGGTCGCCACGTCGCACGCCACGCGCGATGACGCGTCCGACCTCGTCGCGGCGGGCTTGCACCACGGTCGCGCGGAAGGGGTCGCCGAGCTCGGGGTTGCGTGCGATCTCCGACAGTAGGGCGCGGATGACCGGGCCGAAGTCCGTCTCCGTGAGCGCACGCATGGGCGCCAGCACCGTGGCCAGCAGCTCGGTACGGGTGTCGCCGACGTCTGGCACCGCGAGATGCGGCGTGGCCAGCTCCAGCAGGAGCTCCAGCGCGAGCTCCTGCTTGGAAGCCCAGTGCCGGTAGATGGTGGCCTTGCCTACCTTCGCGCGCGCGGCCACGTGCTCCATACGCACCCTGTCCCAGCCATCCTCGAGCAGGAGCTCCCGGAACGCGCGCATGATGTCCTTGTGGGCGCGGTCGCTTCGCGGTCGTCCGAGCTTGCTGACGGTGTGAGTCGCGTCGGACGGAGCCTCCCGCGCGATGATCTCGTCCAGCGGGTCGGCGGCAAAGGCCTCGGCCCCGTGTGCCTCGGCTGTCATAACCCTCGAAGCATACGATACGCCCCGTCTCACTGGCAACCCCCACTCGGTTAAGAAATATCGATACGGCCCGTCTTGCAATAGCTCGTGAGCTGTTGTACGATACGGTCCGGATCGAAAACAGAGATGTGGTCGACCCGCTGAATACGACCCAAACAAGCAGGCCAACCAGGAGGTTGCAGCCATGACCCACACACAGATCCCCGGGCTCGCCGCCCAGCCGGCGCCCTTCCTCACCGAGCGGGACAACCAGCGCGCCGTCGACCTCATCGAGAGCGCTGAGCGATCCGCCCCCTTCTGCCACTGCGGCCAGCACATGCTCGCGGTCGCGGATGGCGAGCGCATCTGGCTCGAGTGCTCAAGCCGATCCGAGGAGAAGACCGGGTTCGCCGGGTTCGTCTCCCGCCTCACGGCCTTCGGCCACACGCGCCGCATGATCATGGATCTCCCCACCAGCTAGGAGCTCCCAACCACATCCGAGAGCGAACGGGGACGGTTTCCTCCACCTCCTCCGCCGAACCCGATCGCGCCTCATCTAGCAGCCCGCCCGGTGACTCCCTTCACCTGGGCGGGCTGCTTCTTTGGATGTCGACATCCACGAGGTCAATGTGGCACCAGGAGGCGACGAAGCCCGAGCCCCCAACGCGCTGCCCACTAGTGGTGTCTTGCAGAAGTAGCTAGACGGTAGTCCTGGGTTCC
>CAYZDQ010000319.1:0-3683 GCA_964476955.1 uncultured Anaerolineaceae bacterium | reverse complement strand
CTTGATGTCGCTTGCTCATCGTCAACTCCTGCCGGTCAGATGATCCGGTTTGATCCAAGGCGGGCGAGCAGCTCCGCCACATGGTCGAAGCGCATGTTCACCATCCTCGCGAACCGTATGACCCGGTCCTCCCTGAGTTCGTGGTCTGGCGTCCCGGCCACGATCAGCTCGATCACGTCGACCAGTTCCGCTCCGAGCGTTCGCGCGACGCGTCGTGCCTGTCGTTCGAAGATGACCGCCGACACAGATCGCGATACCGCAAGTGACAGGACCTCGGCCTCGCCGTGGTGAAGCCCGGGTACCCGTTCGGTGAAGTCCACCGCGAGCGACCGCTCATCACCATCGAGTTCCTGGACGCGGATGAGTCCGCTCGTGACAGCCTGTTCGATCTCGACTGCGTCGGGATGCCGGTATGCCAGTTGTGGTCGGGTCACCTCCTCCAGCACCGTCGGCGTCACCGAGGCTTCTCCTGTCGCCACCGACAGCACATCGAGCGCGTCGAGCTTCGCCAGGTAGATCAGCGGACTCGCGTCGAGCACCAAACTCGATGTCAGATACCGACTGCGACCCATCACAAGACGCTATCACACGATGTCCTTGCGTCAAGCGCTGAGGGACCGGGGATACCATGTATCCGTGGCTGCGAACGAGCTCCGCGCTCTCCTCGATATCGACGCCATCCTGGCCCTCGCTGGCCGCCGCTTCCTCGAGCGTGGCACGGCGTATGTCGCAGAGGGTCGCGTTGGAGAGATCAGTGCTCTAGACGACGCCATCGAGGCCTCGGTCCACGGTGGAGACCTCTATTCGGTCCGCATCTCGGCCGAGGACGGCCGGCTCGTCGGTGCCTGTTCCTGCCCGATGGGAGACATGGACGTGTTCTGCAAGCACTGCGTCGCCCTCTCGCTCGCCTGGATCGAGCCTGCGGCCGAACGGGTCTGGGGCGACCGCCACACCGACCCCGGCCAACCGCACCCACCTGTCGTGCCGCCCAAGCCACCCGGGGAGTGGCGGGACGAGCCAGCCGACGCCACCGATGCCCCTGCCGGCGACCCGGTCCGGGCGTATCTCGAGGAGCTCGACCACGATGAGCTGGTGGATCTGATCAGCGTCGAGATGGCGCGCGACGAATCGCTCCGAACACGCATCCGGCTGCGTGCCGAGCTTCGCAGGGACGATGGCGTCAGGATCCTGCGCCGCGAACTCGACCGGGCCACCACGGTCCACGGCTTCCTCGAGTACGCAGACGTGCCGGACTGGGCGGCCGGGGTGGAGGACGTGGCCGAAGCCATCGAAGGGGCCATCGGCCACGGCCACGCCGAGGCGGTCATCGACCTCGCCGAACGCGGCGTGCAGCGGATGAGCCGGGCCATCGAGAGGAGCGACGACTCGGACGGGTACCACGGTGACCTGCTGCGACGTTTCGAGCGCATCCACCTCGCCGCTTGCCGGATAGCCAAGCCAGACCCCATCACCCTGGCGCGCCGCCTCTTCCCGTTGGAGCTGGAGAGCCAGTGGGACGAGTTCGCTGACGCGGCCGAACGCTACGCAGACATCCTCGGCGAGACGGGCCTGGCAGAGTACCGGCGGCTGGCCGAGGAGCGCTGGTCTGACGTCCCTGCGCGCGGGCCGGGTGAGTCCCGCCACCTGGATGGCGCCTCCGACACGCACCACGAGTCCACCGTGACCCGCATGATGGAAGCTGTGGCCCGCGCCTCGGGCGATGTGGACGAGCTGGTCGCGGTCTTGAACCGCGACCTCTCGACCGCCTACGACTACCTCGAGGTGGCACAGGTCTTTCGCGACGCGGGCCGAGACGACGAAGCGCTCGACTGGGCCGAGCAAGGTGTGGCGGCCTTCCCCGAGCGCACCGACAGCCGGCTGGTCGAGTTCCTCGCCGACGCCTATCTCGAGCGCTCCCATGGCGATGAGGCCGTGGCCCTGATGTGGAAGGCCTTCCACGAGCAGCCGGAACTCGAGTCGTTCCAGCGGCTGCGTCGCGTCGCCGAGCGCACCGGTGAGTGGGAGACCTGGCGTCCTCGAGCCCTCGAGAGGGTGCGAGGCGCGTACAAGTACCCTGAGGCCGCCGGCACCACGCTCGTGAGCATCCATGCTTGGGAGACGGAGTTCGACGCTGCTTGGGCGGCGGCGCACGAGCTCGGTTGCGAGCGATACATGCTGTCGGAATTGGCCAAGCGGACCGAAGACACGCATCCCGAGGAGGCGCTGGTGGCGCTCAAGGCCGAGGTCACCGAAGTGCTGCAGATCGCCGGTCGCCACAACTACGCCTTGGCCATCGGCCTGCTCCGACGGATCGAGCGCATCAGCGCAAGCCTGGGCCGGTCGGACGAGTTCCAGGCGTACGTCACCCAGGTTCGAGCTGACAACGCCCGCCGGCCCGCGTTCGGCTCGATGTTCGATGCAACCGGCTTGATCCCACCGGAGTAACCTGACTCGCGTCATGGCTGATGCGGGCACCGCCAAGAGCAAGGACATCGCCGTCTTCTGGTCACGACGCGACTCCCACTGCGACGGCTGCGACGCCGACCTGGGACGCGGCAGCACGATCCGGCTCGACGGCGAGAAGGCCTACTGCCTGGCCTGCGCCGACATGGAGCACCTCTGGTTCCTGCCCAGCGGCGACACTGCCCTGACCCGCCGGTCCCGCAAGCACTCCCGACTCTCAGCCGTGGTGCTGCAGTGGAGCCGCAGCCGGCGGCGCTACGAGCGCCAGGGCGTGTTGGTCGAGCCCGAGGCGCTCGCCCAGGCCGAGGAGGAATGCCTCGCCGATGCTGACCTGCGTGCCGCCCGCCGGGAGCGGGCCGCGGAGGAGCGCGACCGCTGGGACGAGCGCTTCGTGGAGCGGTTCGCAGGCGCCATCCGGGAGCAACTGCCCGGCTGCCCCGAGGACGAGGCCAGCGCCATCGCCAAGCGTGCCTGCGAGCGGAGCAGCGGCCGCATCGGTCGCACCGAAGCGGGCAAGGACCTCTCAGCCGAGGCGGTCGAACTCGCGGTGCGCGCCCACATCCGCCACACCCACACGCCCTACGATGATTACCTCATGGGTGGCTGGGAACGCTACGACGCCAGGGACCGGGTGCGGCCGCTGGTCAACGAGGTCTTGGAGCGCTGGTCGCGGTAGGCTTCGGCGTTACCGCACCGCGATCGAGACTGCGTCAGTCGTCCAGCCCATCGGCTGAGGTGTGATCCCACGCCTCGGTCTCGTTCGCAGAGTCCTGTTCACCACCGGCGCTCTCGTAGTCGGCGCCCGGTCGGACCATCTCCGCGATCTCGCTGGGGCGATGGCCGAGGCCGGCATTGAGCAGGGCCTTGTCCAGCGTCGCCAGTCGAGCACCGCGCGAGCGAGCGACGGCGGCGTAGGTCGCGTCGTACAAGGTCAATCGATGTTCGACTGCGAGCCGGACTGCGGCGGTCGCCTCTACGAGGTCTGGCGTCAGGCGCGGGCAGATTCTGCCGAGAGCAGCAAGGACATCTGTCACGTGCGCGGCAGATGCCCCGGCATGGCCCAACAGGAGGCCATTGCCCACCTCGTATCTGGTCAAGTCCAGCACAGCCAGTGAGATCGCCCGTTGTCCGTATAGCTCGAGGAGCGAATCGGATGGCCCGGCCTCCCGCTCGTCGTCGGCCAGGAACCACTGGAAGGCGACGCTAGCGTCCGAAACGAC
>CAYZDQ010000318.1:0-3689 GCA_964476955.1 uncultured Anaerolineaceae bacterium | reverse complement strand
CTACGTCGAGACCCTGCAGCCGGCTGGTGTCGGCGACCTGGCCCAGCGCTACGAGGCCCTCAAGGCCCAGCTCGAGGCCGAGGGCCTCTTCGACAGCTCGCGCAAGCGACCGCTCCCCGCCTGGCCACGGACGATCGGCGTGGTGACCTCGGCCTCAGGCGCGGTGCTTCACGACATCCGCCGGGTGGTCGGCCGTCGCTGGCCGTTGACTCGCCTGTTGGTGAGCCCCTGCCAGGTGCAGGGTGCCGGGGCGGAGGCCTCGATCGTGCGCGCACTTCGCCGCCTCGGCCGCTGGACCGACGCTGAGACCGGTCGCGCCGTGGACGTCGTCATCGTGGCTCGCGGCGGCGGCTCGCTCGAGGATCTGTGGGCCTTCAACGAGGAGTCGGTGGTGCGCGCCATCGCCGGACACCCCCGACCGGTCATCGTCGGCGTAGGCCACGAGACGGACGTCACCCTGGCCGAGTTCGCCGGTGACAGACGGGCAGCGACCCCCTCGGTCGCCGCCGAGCTGGCCGTGCCCGATCGAGCGGCGCAAACACAGCACCTGCGCGCTCTGCACGCCGCCCTCGCCACCAGCGCGCGCCAGCGCCTGTCCAGCACCCGCAGCACGCTCACGGCCGAGCGCCGGGCCCTCGAGACCTTCCGTCCGGGTGCCTACCTCGACACCGAGCGCGAGCGCATCGGTCTCCTGCTCGATCGCGCCACGCGCACGCTGCGGGCCCGTCTCGACGCCGACCGGGCCGTGCTGGCGCGGAGTGGCGACAGGCTGCCGGCGACCCTGCGCGCTCGCACCGCCACGGCCCGGGCAGAGTTGACGCGGAGCAAGGCCGGCCTGGCGGCCCTCGACCCCTTCGCCACGCTCGAGCGGGGCTACGCCATCGTGCGCCAGGCGGACGGTCGGGTCGTCATCGATGCGGCCTCCCAGACACCGGGATCCACGCTCGATGTGCGCCTGGCCAAGGGGGCATTGGACGTCTCGGTCGATACCGTGCGAGACTCCGAGGCGTGACTGAGACACCGACCCCGGCCCCGGACGCCGTGACCCCGGCCGGCACGGATGACATCGCGTCGCTCACGTTCGACAAGGCCCTCGACGAGCTTCGTGACGTGGTCGCGCGGCTCGAGCAGGGCGGCCTTCCGCTGGAGGAATCGATCGCCCTCTACGAGCGCGGCGCAGCCTTGCATGAGCATTGCGGGAAGCTGCTGGACCAGGCCGAGCTGCGTGTGCAGCGGCTGGTGGACAGCGCTGGTGCCGCACCACGCGTGATGGACCTGCGACCCGAAGACGCCGAGGACGACCTCTAGCCATGGTGCCGTTGCGCGACCTGCGCGGGCCGGAGGAGCTCAAGGGCATCAGCCACGCCGAGGCACGGGCCCTCTGCAACGAGATCCGTTCGGAGATCATCGATACGGTGGCGGCCACCGGCGGGCACCTCGGCAGCTCCCTGGGCTCGGTCGAGCTCACCGTAGCGCTGCATCGCATCCTCTCGAGCCCGAGAGACCGCATCGTCTGGGACACCGGCCACCAGGCCTACGCACACAAGCTGCTCACCGGCCGGCTCGACCGCTTCGACACCCTGCGTCAGCTGGGCGGCATCGGCGGCTTCCCCCGGCGCGAGGAGAGCGAACACGATGTCATGGACGGCGGGCACGCCGGTACCGGCATCTCCATCGCTGAGGGCCTGGCCCTCGCCCGCGACGGACGCGGCTCGGATGAGCGCATCGCCGTGGTCGTCGGCGACGCGGCCCTCATGAGCGGCCTCTCGCTCGAAGCGCTCAACGACGTGGGCCATCGCAAGACGCGCATGCTCATCCTGCTCAACGACAACGAGATGAGCATCAGCCCCTCGGTGGGCGCGGTCAGCCAGTACCTCTCGCGTATCAAGCTCTCCAGCCAGTGGCGCCGCTCGCGCCGCCGCTTCGACAGCGACATCGCGCGCATCCCGCGTATCGGTCCCTTCCTGCTCGAGTGGTCACGTCGCCTGCGTCACGCGGTGGTGGACCTGAGCCAGCCCGGCCGCCTCTTCGAGGACCTCGGTGTGACCTACGTGGGCCCGATCCCGGGTCACGACCTCATCGCCCTCGACACCACGCTGCGCAAGGCGCTGGAGGAAGAGGACGCTCCGATCCTCGTGCACGTGCGCACGCGCAAGGGCTTCGGCTACCGCCCGGCCGAGACCGACAAGGTCGGCTTCCACGGCGCCGCCCTGCCGCCGATGCCGGACCAGCCCGTCAGGATCGGCGCGACCAACGGCTCCAACCCACCCGACGGCGACGCCACCCCGCCGGCCGATGAGCGCAAACGGCGGAAGGTGCCCAACTACACCGCGGTCATGGCGGAGGAGCTGGTCCGGATCGCCGAGCGTGACGAGCGCGTGGTGGCCATCACCGCGGGCATGCCCACCGGCACCGGCGTGGCCGCCTTCGGCGAGCGCTTCCCCGAGCGCACCTACGACGTCGGCATCGCCGAGCAGCACGCCATGACCATGGCCGCAGGACTGGCCCTCGCGGGGCAGCGTCCGTTCGTGGCCCTCTACTCGACCTTCCTCCAGCGCGCCTTCGACCAGGTCGTGCACGACGTCTGCCAGAACGACACACCTGTGGTCATCGGCATCGACCGCGCCGGCCTGGTCGGTGAGGACGGCACCAGCCACCAGGGCATGTTCATGCTCTCCGCCCTGCGCCAGCTGCCCAACCTCGTGCTTGCTGCCCCTCGCGACGAGCAGCAACTGCGGCGCATGCTGCACTCGGCCTTCGGCCAGGAGCACCCCTTCGCCATGCAGTACCCGCGTGACGCCGGCTTCGGCCTCCCGGCCGTGGATCCCGAGCCCATCGAGATCGGCCGTGGCGAGGTCCTGCGTGAAGGCTCGGACATCCTCATCGTCGGCCTGGGGCCCATCGTCAAGCGCGGCGCCGCCGTCGCGGACGAGCTCGAGCGCGCAGGCTGGTCGGTGGCCCTGGTCGACGCCCGTTTCGTGCGGCCTATCGACCGCGAGCTCATCACCGCGCAGGCGCGCGGGGTACAGCTCATCGTCACGCTCGAGGAGAGCGTGCTCCCGGGCGGCTTCGGCTCGGCCGTGCTGGAGGTCCTCGCGGACGCTGCTGACGGCGGTGCCTTCGTGCCGCTCAAGCGCATCGGCCTGCCCGACGGGAAGTTCGTCGACCACGGCTCGGTCACCGACCTGCGCGCACTGGTGCGCGTCGACGAGGCTGGCATCAAGAGCCAGATCGAGGAGGCCATCGCCGCGCACGGGCTGACCCCGGCTGGTGCGCCCGTCGAGGCCTGAGCGCCTGAACGCCACCAAGCCGCGCAAGCTGCGGCTCGACCAGCTCCTCGTGGAACGCGGCCTCGTACCGACCCGCAGCCGAGCGCAGGCGCTGTTGCTGGCGGGGGCCGTGCGCGTGGGCGAAGGAGACGCGGCGCGCCGGGACCGTCGTCCGGGTGAGCAGGTGGCGACCGACATCGCGATCGAGCTGGAGGCCGCTCCGCGCTTCGTCTCGCGGGGAGGGGAGAAGCTGGCCGGCGCGCTCGATGCCTTCGGTGTCGATCCGGGCGGGCTCGTCTGTCTCGACGTGGGCGCCTCCACCGGCGGCTTCACCGACTGCCTGCTGCAGCGCGGCGCGACGCGCGTCTATGCGCTCGATGTCGGCCGGGGCCAGCTGGCCGAGTCGCTGCGGCAGGATCC
>CAYZDQ010000317.1:0-3697 GCA_964476955.1 uncultured Anaerolineaceae bacterium | reverse complement strand
GTGGCGTAACGCCATGGAGGCGGCGCCCAGGCCAGACCCGCTATTCGTGGTGATTCCGAGAATCGGCTGCGGAGCCCGTGGACGCCCGCGGGAGAATCTACGTAGCGGGAGGCTGCGAGACGCGGCCCGTGTACGTTGGCCGCCTTGGACCGCGCCGAGCCACTGGCGAACCCGACCCGCGCATAGGTGAGGGGGATGTCATGCGGACGCTGCGGCTGTCCGTGGTCGGAACGGCCCTGTTGTTGTTACTCGGCGGCGTGATCGCCTGCGATGAAGACGACGGGCGTCGTATCACGCTGAAGGTCACCGAGGTGCTCGGTCAGGAGGCCGGGACCGGCGTGTACGAGGAGAACCATGGGGAGGAGATCGGCTCCATCTCACGCGCTGTCGTCGAGGCCAGCGACCCGCGCCTGAGCGGGGCCTGGACGATCCTCGAGAGCTGCCGATGGGGCTTCCGGGACGGCTACGGCGAGGCCGAGCACCTGTGCGTCGGGAGCGTACGCATCGAGAACGAGGGCGGCACGTGGCTCGGCACCCACGAGGGCTACCGGCGCGAGGGGATCGACAACCTCGATCCGACCATCCTCGACGGCCAGGGCGGCTACGCGGGACTGACCGCGGTCCTCGACTACGTGCAGCCCCGTGGCGTGACTGGGGACTGGGGTGTAAGTGGGGACGGCTACATCGTGGACTTCGAGATGCCGGACCCGCCTGAGCCGTTCACCGAGTAACGGCATCGCACCGCCACGGCTAGTCGCGCCATGGCGACGACAACCAGACGTCACCCGTTGTTCATGGCGGTCTGCCTGCGGTCGGGTCCACGGTGCCTCTCGCTCGGACGAGTCGTGATGGCTACGCGACTGGCCAGCTCGACACGCCCGGATTGAGGGTGACGTGGTTCTGGTGGACGACGAGTGCCAGCTGAAGGGCGCCGGCACGCTCCGCGGTGTCGAGCTTCTCGCGGACGGTTTCGAAGATGTTCACCTTGTCCTGCGTGGATAGGGCCTCCCGGACGACGAGTTCAAGGCAGTCGACGTCCTCGTCCTCGGACACGACAGCTCCGATGAGCCGCGCCTCGTCTACTCCTGCAATGCCACCGAGCGCCGTGACGACCGTGGATCCTGTCGCGTCGGACACCGACGGTTCGCCCGCCGCACGGGCGGAGGGCACGAGCCCTGACCCCAACCAGGCGAGATCGTCGTGGCCTACTCCCAGGAACGCCTCAGTGATCCGTGGGTCGATACGGAAGGCGAGCGAGTCGGCCCCGAGCGACCACATCGTGTAGCAGCATTCGGGCGCGCTGACCTGCATGGTCCGGTAGCCCTGCGGATCCTGATCGGAACCCCACCAGTCGTGCAGCACTTGTTCGTCGAACGCCGCCATGCCCGTGGGCACCCCACCGATGTCGAAGATGGACGCGAGTCCCCGGTCCGAGATCAGCCACCAAACCTGCATCTTCAGGAGCTGCGCCCACATCGCGCCAAACCCGTTATCCATGGCGATGCTGCTGCGCCGGCCGAGACCGTGTTGGTGCCGCTCGCATGCGACTGGACAGCGTCGATACCATGGCTGCTCGCGCCGGTCCGACGGACAGCGGGGGGCTCGTCCGTCCCCGGATGTACCACGGGGGCAGGGAGGCCCTGCGTGCGCACGATCAAGACCACGGCCATCTCCATGCTCACGGTCGGCCTGCTGGCAGGCTCGGTGATCGGGGTCGTGGCTCAGGACGAGGAAGCGGCCGGTCCGAGCACGCCGACCGGATCGGCGGCGTGTACAGCAACTACAGACCCTGACCCAGCG
This sequence comes from uncultured Anaerolineaceae bacterium, assembly GCA_964476955.1. Lineage (GTDB taxonomy): Bacteria > Chloroflexota > Limnocylindria > Limnocylindrales > CSP1-4 > JAFMJV01. The sequence continues at coordinate 1,897 of CAYZDQ010000317.1, read as the reverse complement.
TCGACCAGCAATCGAATAGTCGGCGACGTATCAGCCGTACCGACGCGACACACCCGCAGCCTCAGCCGCCAATGATCACTGAGTCAGAATCTCGCGGTAGATGCCCTCGACCTGCTCGGCGATCCGAAGCCAATCGAACCTCTCCACCACTGTGCGGCGTGCGTTCTGTCCGCGTTCCGTGCGCGATGTCGTCTGGGTGGCGGCTTCGATCAACGCGGCGGCAAGATCGCTGGCGTCGTCGGGAGTGACGAGCCAACCGTTCGGTCGGTCCGGATCGGTGTTCACGAACGATGGAGGACCGCCCGAGTTGGTTGCGATCACGGGCAACCCGCACGCCATGGCTTCCAAGTAGACCTGGCCAAAGGGCTCCTCTACCGAGGGCGCCACGAACACGTCGGCACAGTTGAACCCGATGGCCAGTTCGTCATGGCCATGCCATCCAACGAAGAAGACACCGTCGACTCCCATCGAGGTTGCCACGGTATGGGGATGCTCGCCCTCCCACTCCCCCGGGTAGCCGCCCCAGATGACCAGCGGTGGGGCGTCAGCACCGAGGGCCTCGCGCACCAGGGCATAGGCACGGATGAGGAGCGACACGCGCTTGAAGTCGAGGAATCGCCCGACGAAGAGCAGCACGGGACGCAGGTCTCCGGTATCGGCCCCTACGAAGGCCCGGTGCACTTCCTCGTTCGTGTAGGCGATCGTGCCGGGCTCTCCACTTTCGTCCCATCCCTGCGGATCGTCGACCAGCCACCGACGCCATCGGGCCAGCCGGTCCGCGGCGGAGGCGTCGGTCGGAGCAAAGGCCGTCGTGTCAACACCGTTGGGCACGATTTCGATTCGGCCAGGGTCGAGCCCGAGAAGATCGACCGCGAGCTGCTGATCGGCGGGCGAGATCACGATGACACGATCGGCCCGATGCGCGGCGGCCACAAGCCGACGATCCCACTCCTCCGCGTGCGGCCACCCACCCGACTCACGCTGGCGGATGTCGTGGAGCATCTTGAGTTCGGTGCCGTGGAGGTGCGCGACGACAGGTCGAGCGTCAAGGGCGCGGATCGCATCGTTCACGTGGGTCAGGTGATGGACGTGATAGATGTCTGGTGCACCCGCCTCCTTCAGCAGCGCCAGCCACGCCGCGACCTGCCGTTCATAAGCCTCAGAGTCGATCGAAGCGAACACGCGGTCGGGAACCCCGGGTCGGTCCTCGAACGAAGGGTGGATCGGCACCGGCGCTGCCATCGGATCCCTGCCGTCCCCGAACCACGCGACCGATTCGGTGAAGTCCAACGCGTAGACCTGGAGACCGTCGAAGAATGTTGCAGCGTGGGACGCCACGCCCGGAGGCCCGAGCGACCCACAGCACACCGTCACATCAGTTCCGAGTTGCTGAAGCGCCCTACCCAGGTACCGCACCACCTGAGCCGATCCGCCGCGGGGGTAGAACGCCAGCGTCATGGCGACCGAAAGCTCATCAGTCATCTGCCCATTCTTGCCGATGCGAATTCCCATCGCTCGTGGCCTCCGCGACGCTTCGTCGGCTGGGCGCTTGACGGCCCGACAGGAGAGTCAATGTCCATGGCGGCGACGACCAGACATAACCCTCTATACATGGCGATTCCACTATGCCGTTACAGCTACGAACGCGAGGTTCCCGCAGCGTCAGCGCGCGGCAGCCAATTGATGCTTCGCACGCTCCAGGTTGAGCAGTATGTCGTCTATGAGACCTACGAGACTTTCATAAGGCGCCAGCGCGACGGCTTGATCTTGCTGCAGTTGAGCTCGCATTCGTGAGCGATCGGCGCCTGCCGCTCGCTTGTCGCCGAGTAGCGAACTGAATTGGGCTAGTGTCCTGATTCGGAAGTAGCTGGCGGCTTGCGCACGGCCTTGGCGAGGA
>CAYZDQ010000316.1:0-3713 GCA_964476955.1 uncultured Anaerolineaceae bacterium | reverse complement strand
CCCGACCCGGATCTCATCGTGCCCGAGCCGGTCGAGCCCTTCGACCCCGGTCGCATCACGATGCGCTTCCGTGAGTCGAACGAGGCCCTCGTGGCGATGCCCTGGGAGCAGCCGCTGGCGGCCTGGTCCGGGCCCGAGCTGGAGTTCGTCGACCTGCCCGTCGGTGCCAGCCGGCACACCGTGCGTTTCGCCGTCGTCGACGGCAGCATCATCGCGCTCAAGGAGCTACCGCTCGACGTCGGTGAACGGGAATACGCGGTTCTGCGTGAGCTGGAAGGCCGCGGCGCGCCCTCGGTCAAGGCCTACGGCCTGGTCACCCGCACGGGCGATACCGCGTCGATCATCCTCACCCGCTACCTCGCACGCTCGCTCCAGTTCCGGCGGCTGTTCACACGGCTGCCGCAGGGCGCGCACCGCTACCGCGACCAGCTCCTCGATTCCATGACCGGCCTGCTCGTGGAGCTGCACCGCATGGGCATGTTCTGGGGCGACTGCTCGCTGGCCAACACGCTGCTCATGCGTGACGGCCAGCGCCTGCAGGCCTACCTCGTGGACGGTGAGACGAGTGAGCTCCACGATCGGCTCTCCGACGGCCAGCGTGAAGCCGACATCGAGATCGCGATCGAGAACGTGGCCGGCGACCTTGCCGACATGGGCGTGATGAACGGCAAGACGATGGAGGAGATGGACGACGACTTCGAGGCCGCGTTGAGTATCCGTGACCGCTACGAGAGTCTGTGGGACGTGCTCCACGCGGATGTCACCATCCGACCCGACAAGGCTCACCGCGTGGCTAGGCGGCTGCACGACATCAACGAGCTCGGCTATGTCGTCGACGAGGTCATCCTCGAGCCCGGCGAGGACGGCTCCGGCGACCTGCGCCTGCGCGTGGCCGTGGCCGGACGTGACTACCACTCCCGCCGGTTGCGGCAACTGACCGGCATCGAGGCGGGGGAGGGCCAGTCGGCCATCCTGCTCAACGACGTCACCGCCTGGGCCGGCATGGGCTGGGCTGGCGACTGGGACTCCAAGGAGGGCGAATCCGGCCGCCAGCTGACCCGGCACGACGGTGCTCGCTGGATGCTGGAGATCTTCGAGCCGTCGGTGGGTGAGCTGCTGGAGGTCATGGGCGACGACATCGATCATGTCCAGGCTTACTGCGACCTGCTCGAGGTGCGCTGGCTGCTGTCCGAGCAGGCCGGCTACGACGTGGGCAACCGGGTGGCGCTCCGCTCCATGGCCAAGAAGGAGACACCCGCCGGTTCGGCCGCGGAGATGGTCGTGGCGGAGACCCCGACCGCGCCACGTCGGCTAGGCTGGAAGCGACCATGAGCAAGCAGAAGAAGAAGCGCCCGCCGGCCTGGAAGCGAGCCATCGTCAAGGGCGTCTGGGCCACGCCCCTGGGCAAGTCCGACGTTCCCCACGGCGGAGCAGTGCGCTCGCGCTACGACCAGCTCCAGCCGCCCCCGGACGCGCCGCCGGACTGGGCGCTGGGCCCGCCGGACTTCGTCATCATCGGCGCCCAGAAATCGGGCACCACCTGGTGGCAGGGCCTGATGGAGGGTCATCTCGAGATCCACCGGCCGCACCGCCAGCGGCGAGAGCTCCACTTCTTCGATCACTTCTGGGACCGCTGGCCGGAGCCCGTGCATTTCGAGCTCTACCAGCAGTACTTCCCGCGCCCGCAGGGCAGCCTCGTCGGTGAGAAGACGCCTGGCTACCTGTACCAGCCGTGGGTGCCGCCGATGCTCAAGCACGTCGCACCTGATGCCAAGCTCATCGTGCTCATGCGTGATCCGGTCGAGCGCTACATCTCGAACCTCGGCCTGCTCAAACGAGCCGGGGCACTCAAGGGCGAGGTCGGAGCGAACGAGCTGGGTACGCGCGAGCACCGCATCGGGGAAGCCATGGATCGCAGTCGCTACGCCATGCAGCTCTCGTGGTGGCTGGAGCACTTCCCGCTGGAGCAGTTCCTGCTGTTGCAGTACGAGCGGTGCGTGGCTGATGCTCAAGTACAGCTGGACCGGACCTATGCCTTCCTCGGGCTGCGAGGACAGAACGCGTCGGTGCAGGAGATCGCACGTGCGCGGAAGAAGGCCAAGGAGCATGTGACGCTCCCGGAGTCGTCTCGCGAGTGGCTCGGCGAGTACTTCGCCGAGGACGTGCGCCGGCTACGCAAGATCATGCCCGAGCTCGACCTGTCCCTCTGGAAGAGCATCCCGCCGCTCGACTAGGCCTGCCTGGCCCGTGCCTCCATCAAGCGGCCCGGACCCACTCGGGCGAACCCCCACGGGGCTGAACTCGACCAGCTGACGCGCGAACTGTCGCCTCTCAGCCCCCACGGGGCTCGGATCGTCATCGCCAGCCGCGCCGAGGTCAGGATCGGCAGATCCGGTGCTGAACGCGCCGAGTTCGACCCCCACGGGACTCACCGGGTTCGGGGCCGCGCGAGTCCACTCGGAGGCGCGCAGGACGTGTTCGAGCCGCCACCGGGCTCACTCGCGCCGACACCCCACGAGGCTGACCGGGCTCGAGGCAGCGCGAGTCCAGGATTCCCACCCCCTCGACCGCCAGCTCCCAGCGCGAATCGAAAGGCGCCTCACCCTGCCGGGCGAGGCGCCTCGTCGTGGGACCGGCGGCGATGCCGGTCTGAATGGTGACTTAGACCGTCGGCGGGGCTTCCTCTCCCTTGCGCGCAGCGCCACCGCGGCGGATGTCAGCCTCGTCACGCTCCTTGTCGAGCGCGAGCGTGGACTCGGGATCGAAGAGGTGGACCTTGTCGAGTGAGATCTTCAGCGCCAGGTCGTCGCCCGGCTTGACGCGGTGCTCGCTGCCGATGAGCGCGACCACGTCGATCTCGCCGACCGTGAGGTGGATGAGCTCCTCGTTGCCCAGGTACTCGACCACATCCGCGTTGCCGCTGAGCGTGCCCGCAGGGCCCTCCTGCTTGACGTCGAGGTGCTCGGGGCGGACACCGGCGACGAGCTTCTTGCCCTCGTGGCCCTTGATGCCGTCCTTGTAGCGGTCGGGCAGCGGGATCTCGATGCCGTTGCCCTTGAGTACGATGGCGTCACCGGAGCCGGTGGCCTCTACGTCGAGGAAGTTCATCGAGGGGCTGCCGATGAAGCCGGCCACGAAGCGGTTGTCCGGATGGTCGTAGAGCTCCTGCGGGGAGCCGACCTGCTGCAGGCGCGCCTCGCTCATGACGGCGATGCGCTCGCCCATGGTCATGGCCTCGACCTGGTCGTGCGTCACGTACACGGTGGTGGTGCCCAGGCGCTGGTGCAGGCGCGCGATCTCGGCGCGGGTCTGCACGCGCAGCTTGGCGTCGAGGTTCGACAGCGGCTCGTCCATGAGGAACACGGCCGGCTCACGCACGATGGCGCGGCCGAGCGCGACGCGCTGGCGCTGGCCACCGGAGAGCTCGCGCGGCTTGCGGTCGAGCAGGTTCTGGCAGGAGAGCATCGCAGCCGCCTCGTTGACGCGGCGCTCGATCTCGTCCTTGGGCGTCTTGCGCAGCTTCAGACCGAAGGCCATGTTGTCGCGCACGGTCATGTGCGGGTAGAGCGCGTAGCTCTGGAAGACCATGGCGATGTCGCGGTCCTTGGGCGCGACGTGGTTGACGACGCGGTCACCGATGGACAGCGTGCCCTCCGAGATCTCCTCCAGGCCAGCGATCATGCGCAGCGAGGTGGTCTTGCCGCAGCCCGAAG
>CAYZDQ010000315.1:0-3719 GCA_964476955.1 uncultured Anaerolineaceae bacterium | reverse complement strand
GCGACGAGGGTGGCGCCGGGGCCTCGCCTTGAGGAGGACCCTCCGTCATGCCATTCAGGCAGGCCCGGCCGTCGCTGGCGATACGCATAACTACGCATCGACAGCCGATGGTCGCCCGAGGGAGGCTGGTCACCGACCCCGGATGGGGTCGGTGTGGGGACGAGGGACCACGAAAGACGAGGGGTGGCTGCCATGCCGAGCGAACATGCCGTATCGCACCGCGACTACGAGGAGGTCCTGCGCTCGCTGGGCCGGCTCTTCGACGAGCAACGCCTCGAGGACGTCCTACTCCTTGAGCGCGGCCCGGGCTTCCTGACCACGGGCCTGCGACGCAGTGCTGCGCCCGGCGGCAGCGAGGCACCGACACAGCGTTATGAGTACGTCGAGTCGAGCTTCACCGACGAGGAGGTCGTGGCCGCTTCGACCGAGGGCGCGAGGCGCCGCGGTTCGCGCCACCGCGCAGATCGCAACGAGGCGGGCTTCCGACTCATCGGGCGGTACATCAACGAAGAGGGAGGCTCGGGCGTTCTCGTCGTCGACCAGGGTGATGGCTTCATGCTGCGCATGCTCATGGCCGCGGAGGTCGACCTGCCCCATCGTTTTGCCGCCATCACGAGCGCCGAGCTCGAGCGGTTGGGAGAGGCCGCCCTAGCCGGCCGCCGTGATCGGCTCCAGACCTCAGCCTGACCCAAGATGTAGCCCTACGGCGTCCGCGCGGCTGACTCCCCGCTTCGCGCCGACCTCGACGTCCAGCGAAGGCGCAGCACCGTCATGAAGTGTGCGCCGACCGCGAAGGCCACCGCGAGCGCGACCGTGAGCACGACGAACTCGGCCAGCAGCGGGACGATCTCGGCGACCCAGACGACGGCCCCGAGGGCCGCGAGATTGTGCCCCAGCAGGAAGCCGATGATGAACTGCGTCACGAGGATCGGCAGCACGGACGCCCGGTTCCGGCCGAAGAGCGCCCACGTGACGACGGTAGCGACGAGCGGGCCGACGACGAGCAGCGGGACCGCAGGCGGCAGCAGGTCACCCAGTGGATCGTCGGCCACCATCAGCTCGGCCATCGTGAAGCGCGGCTCGAGGACGACCAGCGAGACGGCGCCGAGCATCAGCAGGATGAGGACGTAGCTCGCGTTGTAGCCGTACCAGCGGGCGGCCGAGCGACCGCCGGCCGTGCTGCGATAGCTCCAGGCCAGGCAAAGGCCGCAGATCATGCCAGCGATGAGCATCGGCATGAGGTTGAACCAGATATCGGAGATGACGATGTCGTGGAGGACCGTGAATCCGAGCACGGTCAGCCCTCCGGCAGCTGCCCCGATGGCCAAGCCCGGCTCGACGCGGCCACGCTCCTGAGCGAGATCCGAAGAGAGCACCTTAGCCTCCCACCAGCGACGCGAGCCAGGCCACCGCCAGCGTGGCCAGCCCGCCTGCCTGAAGCAGCCAACCAGCCTCGCGCGCCCGAGGCTCGTCCCGCCACGAAAGCGCCACGCCCAGCGTAGCCGCTAGCGTCGCGCCAAGAGCTGTGATGACCGCCGGGACCGGGACCGTGACCAGCGTGAAGAGCGTGGCCCAGGCGAGGACGTAGACGATGGTCACCAAGGCTGTCAGAGCCCAACGCGCGCGGCGGATGCCCAGTCGGCCCGCCAGGCTGATCGTGCCGGCCTGAAGGTCAGCGTCGATGTCGACGAGGCTGTTGGCGAGGTGGATGGTCGGACCCGCGAGGGCTGCGATGGGCAACAGGAGTGACCACCCCGGCGGCAAGGTCCCCGCTGCCGCCATCCACGTCCACACCAGCAGGAGCGGGAACGCAGCCGCGAAGCAGAGCCAGCCCAGGCCCAGACGTCGCATGACGACGTCGTAGGCCAGACCACAGGCGTACCCGGCGGCCCCGAGCGCCAGGACCGCGGCGCCGAAGCCTGCGGAGATGACGAGCCCGATGGCTCCGCCGATGATCACGATGACGAGCGCCAGGCGCTTCGAGACCAAGCCAGCCGGGATCGCCTTCCCTGGCTTGACCAGCCGGTCCCGTCCGGCGTCCACGATGTCGTTCAGGGCACCGATGCTGGTCTGGAACCCGAACATCGCGACGGCCAGGAGATCGGCGACCACGAGACTCCCGCCGGCGACGAGCGCCAGGGACGAGACGAGGGCGGCATTCATCGCACTCGGCACGGGATGGACCACCGTTGGCCCGTGCAGGGCTCGCCCGACTCGTGTGCGAGGTGTGGACGCCAGCGCCATCGTCGAACGGCCGCGTGCCCCGTGGTGAAATGGGTGCCGCCCGCGAGGCCGGAGCCTACTTCCCGCCCATCAGCTCCATCATCTGTTGGAACGTGGCCTTGGCTCCGGCGAGGGCCTTGTCGATGTCGCTGAGCGCGATGACCTCGATCGTCGAGAATGGCCCGAACGGGAAGGCCACCATGATCGCGTCGAGCTCCTCGTGGCTCTCCACCTCGACCACACCACCGCCACCGGCGATGCCGGCGCAACCCCAGACCGATGTGAGCTGCCCTGAGGCGCGGTGCTGGGCCACCCATGCCTCCATGGCTTCCATCAAGGGCACCGCCATCTCGGGCGGTGGCGGAGTGGACTGCTTCGTGATGATGAGGAACTGCATGACCTTTCCTCCTGCTACGGCGACCAGGGGGCTGGCGCCTCGCTCAACCGTCTCGCTGGAAGTGCGTCGTGTCAATGCAGTTGTCCACATATGCAGGCCCAGGGCGAGGCAGGTCCCACCCGGGTAGATTCCAGTGATGCTCGGAAGGTCGCCGAGATGAGCATCTCAGATTCGCGAACCGCACACGTCGGATCCCTTCCGACGAGGTGCCTCGAACACGAGTGACCCCACGCATCACAGAAGGGACGAGGCAGTGGCGAAACGACAGACCGTGCTCGTCGCTGGCGCGACCGGGAGCATCGGAGGCGGAGCAGCCGTCGCGCTGGCGAAGCGTGGCGCTCAGGTCGTGGTGCTCGGTCGCAAGCCGGACAGGCTGGAGGCCCGAGCCAGCGCGATCCGCGCCGCGGCCTCTGACGCGGGCGTCGAGGATCCGGCAGTTGCGACCCTGGCGACCGACTTCGCTGACATGGACTCCGTGCGGCTGCGGGCCGCCGAAGCGCTGGATCGGTTCCCAGCGATCGACGGACTCGTCCTGTCGGTCGGCGCGCTCATCCAGGGTGGCCCGAACATCCTGCCCAACGGTCACGAGTCGATGTTCGCGACGAATGTGATGGGGCCGTTCCTGTTCACGCAGCTGCTGCTGGAACGCCTGCAGCAAGCAGGTGCGCTGGTCCTCCACGTGATCGCGCCCTTCTACGAGGACATCGACTGGGACGACCTCGAGAGCATCCAGCACCACGAGACAGACCCGGCGTACCACCGGAGCAAGACGATGGACCGGATGATGGCCGCGGAGCTGGCACGACGCTATGCAGGGACGGTCTCCTCCGTCGCGTTCAACCCCTGGTTCATCATCGACAAGGACGACCCGAGCTTGAAGGACAGGTGGCCAAGCGGGATCACGGGCTTCTACTGGCGAGTCCTGACCAAGCTCATCGCGAAGCCACCCCGGGTCGCCGGAGAGCCGATCGCCGACCTGATGCTCGAGTATCCCGATCGCCAGGCGATCAATGGCGCCCTGTTCAAGCTGGGCAAGCGAGTCACGAAGCCGGACAAGGCCATGAGTGACGTAGCTTCGGGTCAGAGGCTGTGGGAGGAG
>CAYZDQ010000314.1:0-3747 GCA_964476955.1 uncultured Anaerolineaceae bacterium | reverse complement strand
GCCGGCAGCGGATCGCCCGTGACCAGCCCGAGCGCTTCGACGATGGGGGCGCTGGCCGCGTTCGCGTAGAGCAGCGAACCCTTGAGCGAGACGCGCATGACCGGGCTCGGATTGCGGTCAGGGAAGCGTTCCACGGCCCGGGCCGCGCTGACGTCGAGCGCGTAGATGTTGACGAAGCCGAACTCGGGCGAGACGACCGGCTTGAAGCAGAACGTGCGGCGGCCCACCTGCGCCTCGGCCATGCCGTCACCTTCGGCAAGCACCTCGCGCAGCGGACCCAGCAGCTCCGCGGGGAACGGCTGTCCGAGGCGGAGGCCGAGATCCCGCACCAACGTCTTGCTCGCGGGGTTGGCATAGAGCAGGACGCCATCGGCATCCATGCGCATGACCGGATGCGGGTTCTGGTCGGGGAAGTGCTCGGCAGCCTCCAGCCGTCGCCGCAGGCTCTGGGCATCGTCGGCGGGCTCCGCGGGCTCCGCGGGCGCGTCCGGCTCAGCGGGCGCGTCCAGATGGTCCCCGTACGCAGCAGGTGATTCGGCCATGGCGCCGGTCCTCTCGCTTGACCCCCCGGCGTCGGCCGCCAGTGTGCGGTCTCGTGGGACCCGAGGTCAACCACCGCCGACGGAGGCCCAGACGATCTAGTCCCGGGCGATGAAGTCCAGGAACCGCTCGAGGAGACCCTTGTCCTCCGGCTCGCCGAGGCACCCCTCGACGACGTAGCCGGCGACATCGCACGATCCCGGGTTCCACGTGCCGGAACCGGGCTGGTGCATGCCGGTGCCGGCCGCGCGCGCCTCCTCCTCTACCCAGCGCAGGTACTCGTCGTGCCTCGTGTCCGGCTCGTAGGCACGGACGTCGGCCAGGCCGTTGGCGACGAGCGCACCGTTGACCATGACCCAGCCATCGGACGTCTCCACCCAGACGTAGCGCAGCAGCCGGTCGTAGTGGTCGGTGTCGCTGACGTCCCGCTCGAGCAACACGATCCGATCATCTACGAGCTGCTCATTGAGCTCGGTCGCTTCTGGACCCCACGGCTCGTCGGCCTCGTCCGAGGAGTGGCTGATCTCCGGCGTATCGATGCCGATGTAGCGCACACGCTCGGTCCCGCCACGCTCGAGCTCGACCCGGATCGTGTCGCCGTCGGTGACATGGACGACCCGGGCCTGCTCACCGTCGGCCGGCGGCGTCGGCGCCTCGACCGCGATGGCCACACCCGGGAGGCACAGCAGGACGAGCAGGAGCAGTACGACCGCCACTCGAGGGACACGGAGCATGCCGTCACTGTGGCACAGTCCGCGCACGCACTGGAGGTGCCCGATGCCCGGCGCCTGGTTCTACGACCTCATCTACCGCTTCGGCGCACCGTGGGAGCTGGGTGTGCGCACCGAGCTGCGAACGATGGTCGAGGACGGCCGCCTGCAGCCCGAGCCCGGCGACCGTGCCATCGACCTCGGTTGCGGCACCGGCGCCAACACCGTCTTCCTGGCCGAGACTGGCTGGATCACCACCGGCGTCGACTTCTCCCCCGTGGCCACACACAAGGCCGGCGAGCGCGCGGCCAAGGCCGGCGTCGACGTCACCTTCGTCAACGGAGACCTCACCGCAGAGGCGATCCCCGGCACCGATAGCCCCTTCGACTTCCTGGTCGACTACGGCACGCTCGACGACCTCAAGGGCGAGAAGCGCCAACGGATGGCGGCGCTGATGACCCGACTCGCGGCGCCCGGCGCACGTTGCCTCCTCTACTGCTTCTATGCTCCGAAGGATCAGCTGCCGCGCATGAGCTTCTCCGGCGCCTCGCGCGTCGCGCCCGGGATCGAGCCGGGCGAGATGGAGCGTCTGTTCGGGGCCGACTGGGACATCGAGCATCTGACCGAGTTCGACAACGACCGACAGGAGGCTGTTTTCCTCATGACCCGCCACACCGACGCATGAGCATCGAACGCAAGAGCGCGACGCCCATGCCCACGCGTTCGCGGAGCTGGGAGAGCCTCGTCCCGCACATCGACCTCGGGCGGGGCGTGCGGGCCCGCCACATCCAGCTCGACATGGAGCGAGCGCCCACGTTCGACCTGTATGCCAAGTCGGGCAACGTGGCCGAGAAGATGAAGGCCAACCGCTGGGACTTCGCGCCGGTGACGTCGAAGGGCCGCGTGGTGGGCTACGTCTCGCGCGCGCAGTTGGCACGGCAGGGGGCGGACCAGGCCATCCGCAACGTGACCCATTCGCTCGCGGGCGGGGCCATCGTCAGCGGCGACATGCCCATCGCCGATCTCATGGAGTGGATCCCCAAGCAGCGCATCGTGTTCGTGCTCGAGGGCCGGGAAGTATCCGGCATCGCCACCATCTGGGACTGCAACAAGCAGCCCGCGCGGGCCTACTACTACCTCGTGCTGGCGGGCCTGGAGATCGCCCTCGCCGACCTCATCCGCTGGCGTTATGGCAAGAACCAGTCCAACCTCATCGCCCACCTCGGCAGCCGCGACACCGAGGATCTCAACGAGCGCATGGCCCGCGACCGTGCCGGCTCCGGCCACGGCGACCTCGTCTCCTATCTCAACTTCAAGCACCTGCTGCGGGTGTTCGAGAAGGACCACGCGCTGCGCGCGGAGCTGGGCAAGTACGACGTGCCCAAGTGGAACTCGATGACCAGACCGCTGGGTGAGCTGCGCAACGAGGTCATGCACCCGGTGAAGACGCTGGTCGGCAGCGTCGACGACATGCTGGCGCTGGCACGCGACATCGACAACGCCATCGAGCTGGTGGACCGCGCCATCATCGCGCTGCGCAAGAAGTACCCGGCCCCGAAATAGCGGTGGCCCAAGCCTTCCGAGTCCACTCCCCCACCGCCTCGCGCCGGCCGCTGGTGACCCATGTCCCGCACTCGTCGGACACCATCCCGCCCGACGTGCGCGCGGAGATCACCCTCTCCGATCCCGAGCTGGCCGATGAGCTCTTGCACCTGACCGACTGGCACACGGCCGACCTGTTCGCCGGACTGTCCGAGCTGGGTGCGACCGCATTCGTCAACGAGCTGTCGCGCTTCGTGTTCGATCCCGAGCGCTTCCTCGAGGCTTCGGCCGAACCGATGGAGGCACGCGGTCAGGGCGTCGTCTATTGGCGAGGAACGCGTGGGCAGGAGCTGCGTGTGCCCGACCCGGCCTTGCGCGACCGTCGCATCGAGACGCTGTACCAGCCGTACCATGCCGCGCTCGACAGCCTTGTGGCGGAGCTGCTGGCCGAGTTCGGGGAGTGCACGGTGGTCGACTGCCACTCCTTTCCGTCGGTGCCGTTGCCAAGCGAGATCGACCAGACGCCCCATCGGCCGGACATCTGCATCGGCACCGATGAGACGCACACGCCGCCCGAGCTGGCTGCTGCGCTGGTGGCGGGGTTCTCGGAGGCGGGACTCCGCGTGGCGCGCAATACGCCGTTCGCGGGCACGTTCGTGCCGTCGGGCTACTACGGGCGCGATGCGCGCGTGCACTCGGTGATGATCGAAGTACGACGCGGCCTCTACATCGATGAATCATCGGCGCAGCGGCTGCCGGCGTTCGAGGAGGTGGCCGCGACGCTCACACGCGTGGTGGGCTCGGTCCTCGCCAGCTGAGCCATCCGACGCTGGTGGCACCGCCCGTCGCTGGTGGAGCTGCCCCTGGCCGGTGATGGTGGCACCGCCCGTCGTTGGTGGAGCCTCTCGTCGCTGGTGGAGCTGCCCCTGGCCGGTGATGGTGGCACCGCCCGTCG
>CAYZDQ010000313.1:1136-3749 GCA_964476955.1 uncultured Anaerolineaceae bacterium | reverse complement strand
CCGGCCTGCCTCGACCTCCCGCAGCGTCGACACGCTCACACCGGCGACGGCAGCCAGGCGCCGCCCGCTGAGCCCTGCGTCGTCTCTGGCGTTGCGGATGTCGATCGCGAACGATCTCCTCAGGCGACGCACGCGATCCGCTGCAGCGAGTTCGGTGCGAGTCCGTGGCTGGCCTGGGCGCGTCATCGGTGAAGCGTAGCGGCGTGGTCTTGGCTGGCCCTTCGCGAAGCATTCGGCCAGGCTTGGCGTTCGGTTGAGCGCACGGCTCGGACACGAGCGATCCGCCCGATCTGTATGCAGGCTCTGCCCGCCGAGCTAGCCGCGCGATCCGGACGGTCGACCGAACGCTCTCGACCGTCACGCCGTCCATCGAGGCGCGAACCACGGGCCCGGATCTCGTTGGGATCGAAACCGAGCGGTCGACCGAACGGCGCAAGGGGCTGAGGCGGTCAGGTCGTCGCGGCGCATGTGTGGCGACGACGGCGCAAGGGGCTAAGGCGGTCAGGCCAGGCGGTGGCACCCGCGTCCTGCTGGCGGCGCGCCCGTCAAGGGCTACAGGGACTGCACCAAACCCCAGCGGAGTACCCCGGACCATCGCACCGGCAGCGGCAGGACCAACGGGGGCGGTGGACATCTGCGCGCACGACCGTGTAGAGTCGGCGGCACATGTCTCCACAGAAGGGGTTTTCTCGACAGATGGGCCAGACCGACCGGCAGCGCCAGTACGCCGCCCTCGCGATCCGCGAGGATGGTGCGCGCGTGCCCGTCAAGCTGCCCCAGCCTGTAGAGGTATCCCTTATCACCAAGCTCGAGGTCATCGTACTCGAGCTTATCGGCCTGATTACCGGCTCCCGGTGGGAGCCTGGGGATAGGCGGAGATAGCGCCGCGAGGCGCGACGGACGTCGAACCACCCAGGACCCTCGCCGGGAACGGCGAGGGTCTTTGTTGTGTCAGCGACCGTAATGAGCAGACGATGAAGGCGAGCAAGAGCGAGCACCGAGCAAAGGGAAGGGCAGCACCCATGACCACCGAGAAGATCCAGGACACCGCGGCGACGCCGCAGGCCGGAGCGCCACCGCAGCGCGGCCGGCATCTCCCCAACCCCGGCTCCGCCGAGACCGAAGCGGTCGAGAAGGCGCGCGTGGACATGCTCCAGCAGGGACGCATCACGCATCGCGACCGCATCGGTGCCGACGCGCTCTGCGAGGCGCTCATCCACCAGGGCGTCGACGTCCTGTTCGGCTACCCCGGCGGCGTGATCCTGCCGCTGTACGACGTCTGGGCCGACTACCCCGAGCTACGCACCATCCTCGTCCGCCACGAGCAGGGAGCCGCACATGCTGCCGACGGCTACGCTCGCGCCAGCGGCCGGGTCGGTGTCTGCCTCGGTACGTCCGGCCCCGGTGCCACCAACCTGGTCACCGGCATCGCCACCGCCCAGCTCGACTCGGTGCCCATGGTTGCGCTCACCGGCAACGTGCCGGGCGCCCTCCTGGGCAAGGATGCCTTCCAGGAGATCGACATCAGCGGCATCACCCTGCCCATGACCAAGCACAACTACCTCGTGCGCACCGCAGACGAGATCCCGCGTGTCATCGCCGAGGCCTTCCACATCGCTCGCACCGGCCGGCCCGGCCCCGTCCACGTCGACTTCACCAAGGACGCGCTGACTGCGGAGACGCAGGCGCAGAACCCGACCACGCTCAACCTGCCCGGCTTCAAGCCGCGCTTCGACGGCCACCCCCGCCAGGTCAAGCTGGCGGCCAAGGCCATCGCGCAAGCGGAGCGCCCGGTGATCCTCGCCGGCCACGGCGTGCTCATCGCCAAGGCCACCGAGGAGCTGAAGACCTTCGCGCACCAGGCCCAGATCCCGGTCACGCACACGCTGCTGGGCGTGGGTGCCATCTCCGAGGATGACCCCCTGAGCTACGGCTACATGGGCATGCACGGCTGGAAACACGTCAACAAGGCCATCCAGTCCTCCGACCTGCTCATCGCCCTGGGCATGCGCTTCGATGACCGCGTCACGGGCTCGGTCAGCACGTACGCACCCAACGCTCAGATCATCCACGTCGACATCGACCCCAGTGAGATCGGCAAGAACGTGGCCGTCGACATCCCCATCGTGGGTGACGTGGGCAACGTCCTGCGCTCGTTCATCAAGGCCGTCCCGGCGGTCGAGCCCGCGACCCGCCAGGCGTACTTCGACGAGCTGGCCGAGTGGCGCACCGAGTCGGAGGCCATCTCCTGGCACGGCTCGGGCGGCTCCAAGCCGGGGCTGCTCACGGCTGACTTCGTGATGCAGCGGCTGGGCGAGATGACGAACCACGACGCCACGCTCGTGTCCGACGTCGGCCAGCACCAGATGTGGCTGGCCCGCTACGCCGGCTTCAAGCGACCGGACAGCCACCTGAGCTCCGGCGGTCTGGGCACCATGGGCTTCGGTCTGCCGGCGGCCATGGGTGCGGCGCTCGGCCGGCCGGACAAGGAGACCTGGGCGGTCGTCGGCGACGGCGGTCTGCAGATGACCATCCAGGAGATGCTGACCACGGTCGTGGACCGCATCCCCGTGAAGATCGCGCTCATGGACAATAAGAAGCTGGGCATGATCC
>CAYZDQ010000313.1:682-1126 GCA_964476955.1 uncultured Anaerolineaceae bacterium | reverse complement strand
GGCAACTACCACTCCAGCGATCTGCCGGCCCCGCAGTGGGACAAGCTGGCGGAGGCCTACGGCATGCCCACCTTCAGGGCCAGCTCGCCCGAGCAGGTCGACGACGCCATCCGTGGCGCGCAGGAGCATGACGGCCCCGCGCTCGTGTGGTTCGAGATCGAGCAGACGCAGAACGTGCTACCGATGATGCCTGCCGGCAAGGGCCTCTCCGACCTCATCGAGGACACCGTCCAGAACGAGCCACCGGCCGAGACGGCCGAGGCCACCGATGCCACGCTGGCAGCCATGCAAGCCGATTTTGGCGTTCAACCCAACGACGGCCTGGGGATCGCCGCCATCTCCGAGTTGAAAATCGACTACGAGCGGGTAAAGAAGGTCGTTTTTTTACGCCACAGCGGCCACAACAAATACGGTCTCTACGGCCCGCTCATGGGCGGTTTTGCC
>CAYZDQ010000313.1:0-672 GCA_964476955.1 uncultured Anaerolineaceae bacterium | reverse complement strand
GAACGATCCCATCAGCGCCCCGGCCAAGCACACGGCCAAGGAACGCTACGTCCCCGGCTCCGGCCAGACCCACCGTCACGTGCTGGTGGTGCTGGTCAACAACCAGCCGGGCGTGCTCAATCGTGTCTCCTCCATGGTTCGCAGCCGCAACTTCAACATCGAGTCGCTGGCCGTGGGCCACACCGAGCGACCCGACATCAGCCGCATGACCGTCACGCTCAGAGGCGACGACTTCGCCGTCGAGCAGATGGGCAAGCAGCTCTACCGCCTCATCGACGTGCTCAAGGTCCAGGATCTGCCCGAGTCGGGCGTGGTCGAGCACGAGCTGGCGCTGATCAAGGTCCGCGCCACCGAATCCAAGCGCAGCGAGATCCTGCGCGTCATCGAGCTTTACAAGGGTCGCGTCCTCGACGTCGGCCCGGAGACCGTCATCATCGAGCACAGCGGCACCGAGCAGGAGATCGACTCGCTCGTGGCGCTGCTCGGCGGCTTCGGCATCAAGGAGATGGTCCGCACCGGCACCATCGCCCTCGGCCGTGGCTCCGGCGCGATCGACCTCGACGCCATCCTTCGCGCCGGCCCCGAGCCGGCCGTGACGCCGACCCAGACAACGACCGAGTAGGAGGGAACCCACACATGCCCGCACGGATGTACTACGACAACGACGCCGAC
>CAYZDQ010000312.1:0-3754 GCA_964476955.1 uncultured Anaerolineaceae bacterium | reverse complement strand
CGTTCTCGATCTTCCGCTACAACCCCTACCACCTCTCCCGTGGCATCCCCCCGTTCCTGACTGCCGTGGTCGTCGACTACTTCCCGCCCCGCCGCCAGCGGGTGCGCGACGTCAAGCCGCGCATCGGGCGGGGCATGCCCTTCCCCTTCCTCAAGGCCAGCACCACCACCATCATGCGAGACATGGTCGTGGATCTCATCATCGGCGAGATGGGCCGCGGCACACCGGTCGTCTACGCCGACTACCTCGGCTATGACGAGGTCGCCCACCACGCGGGGCCGGAGCGTCCCGAATCGATGGACCAGCTGGACCGCGTCGACCGCATGATGCGCTCGCTCTCCCGCGCCGCCGAGGACGCGCCCCGTCCGTACCACTTCATCCTCGTCTCGGACCACGGCCAGACCCAGGGCGCGCCCTTCGAGGACCGCTACGGCATCGGACTCGAGGAGCTCACCCGCAGCCTCATGGAAGGCGACGTCAGCTCCCTCGATGCCAGCAACGATGTCGAGGGCTGGGGACCCATCAACACCTTCCTGACCGAGGCCTCCCGCACCCCGGGCACCACCGGCAGGATCGTCAGCCGCGCGCTGCGCAGCGACACCGAAGACGGCGTGGTGCACATCAACGACGAGGCCGAGGTCAAGGGCGAGAAGCCGGCGGGCGAGGACGAGACCCCCGACCTCATCGTGGCCGCCAGCGGCAACCTCGCCAACATCTACTTCACCGAGATCCGCGAGCGCGTCAGCCTCGAAGGCATCGCCAGGCTGCATCCGGAGCTGCTGCCGGGCCTCGTCCGTCACGAGGGCATCGGCTTCGTCATGGTCCGCTCCGAGGAGCACGGTCCGCTGGTCATCGGTCGCGATGGCGTGCGCAACCTCGAGACCGACGAGGTCGAGGGCGAGGACCCCCTGCGCTGGTAGAGCGAGCACACCGCGGCCAACCTCCGCGAACTCGACTCCTATCAGCACATCGGCGACATCTTCATCATCAGCATGTACGACCCCAGCACCGAGGAGGTCGCCCCCTTCGAGCACCAGGTCGGCAGCCATGGCGGCCTCGGTGGCCTTCAGACCAAGGCCTTCGTGATGTATCCCGCAGCGTTTGCCACCCAGGAGAAGACAGTCGACCTCGTGGGCGCGACGGAGGTCAACCGCAAGATCCACGAGTGGATGGACCGCGCCAAGGAGCTCTACGCGGCCGGGGAGACCCCTGAGGCCAGGCCGGCCGAAGAGGAGGAGGAGCTGCCCAGCGTGTTGCAGTCGGTGTCCGCGCCAGACTGAGGCCCCCGCGTCCCGGACCGCAGGAGGACGGTGCCGCCGGTCCGGACGACGGCCAGCAGACACCCGAGGGCGCCTCTCGTCGACGCCTTCCTCAGCATAGAGCTGTTGCAGCTGGGCGTGGCGGCCATCGGCCTCGTCATGAGCACCGGCGGCATCGCCCTGCTCCCGGGTTTCGTCCGCTCCGAGCGGCTGGCCCGACGACTCGGCGGGATCGCTGAGAGTCTCATCGGGCGAGCAGCGACACGCTTCGGCAGAACGCCGCCGGCGGGCCTGCCCGAGCGGGTCGAGTCGCTGCGTGCCACCGGCCAGACGCTGATCTCCACCAAGGGTCTGCTCGGCCTGGGCACGACCCTCGTGCCGCAGGCGGGCTACGCGGTGATGCTGACCCCGATGATCCGATGCTGGACGTCGCCGCGGCCGATGCCGCACGGATCCAGCCAGCGCCGGCGGCCGACGATGTCGAGGCCGGCCCCTGGCCGACTCCCGCCCCGTGGGCCGGGGCGAACCGGCGCAGAGCGAGCGCATCCCGGACACCCTGCAGTTGCCATCGAGATCGTGGCCATCCTCGGCGTGGCCACCGTGGGCTGGATGCTCATCAGCGCCTTCCGGCGCAGTCGGCGCCGGCGTCAGCGCGCGACCGTGCCCTCGGGCAGCACCGGCAGGATGAGCATGTACTTGCCGTCACGGCGTGGCCATTTGCCGTTGGGGCGTTTGTAGGGCAGGTAGTCCTCGTCGAGCTTGCTCACCGGTACCAACGTGTTTGGCGGCCGCGAGGCGCCCCAGATGGTGCTCACCCACGGGTACCAGGTGTCCTGGATGTGGACGGCCTCTACGTTGAAGCCGCCGTCGTAGGCCGGGTCCGCGGTGGCGGTGAAGCCCGACATGACCCACGAATGGGCACCGCGCCACGTGACCAGGCCCACCGGCCGGCCGGTCTGACGGATGGCCTTGGCCGCTCGCCGGACGGCCTTGCGCAGGGTGTCCGCACCGGCCACCTCGTAGGGCCCGAAGCCGCGGTTGTTGAGCAGCTCCGCCCAACCGATGAGATCGACGCCGATGTCGCTCAGGCGGCCCTTGTAGGGCGAGAGCTCGCGCCCGCGCTCGTAGATGCGCTGCTGCATCTGGGAGGTGTTCTTGGGTCGCCCGTCTTCCATGATGTTGATCATCGTCAGCGCGGAGCCGGCCACACACCAGTCCTTGTGCGCCTGGTGCACGAAGTCGCCCTGCTGGTAGGTGTTCATCTCGAACGGCCCGGGGGCAGGGCGCGGATCGAGCCGGATGACCGTGGGCCCGGCATCTTCGGACCCACCGATGTCGCCCCGTGGCTCATCACTCTGTTTCGCGGCAGCACGTGCGGTCGGGGCAGGGGTGGCCACCCTCTCCAGCTTGACCGCCTGCGCCGGCCTGGGTGTGCCGGGCACGACCGCAAGCTCCGTGGACCAGGAAGAGCAAGCACTGGCCGCCATCGCGCCGACGAGCGCCAGCGCAAGGAGTCCGAGCAGTCGGGTCTGGTACACCACGTGGGCACGGTATCGAGCGCGAGAGCCGATGTGTCAGACCCTGCAGAAATCTTCACCGAACCTTGCCGGACGGGCGTTCGCTACACTCGGGAGCACATGCCAGACATCGAGAGCCGGGCCACCACCGACGCCCGGATGCAACCCCTGTCCGCGGACGAGATCCGCGCCCGCTTCCTGCGTTTCTTCGAAGAACGCGGTCATGAGGTCGTGCCCAGCGCCAGCCTCGTGCCGGCTGGCGACCAGACGCTGCTCTTCACCAACAGCGGCATGGTCCAGTTCAAGGACGTCTTCCGTGGCGTCGAGAAGCGCTCCTACAGCCGGGCCGTGGACTCGCAGCGCTGCCTGCGTGTGGCCGGCAAGCACAACGACTTCGAGGAGGTCGGCCGCACCCCCCGGCACCACACGCTCTTCGAGATGCTCGGCAGCTGGTCGTTCGGCGACTACTTCAAGCGCGAAGCCATCCACTGGGCCTGGGAGTTCCTGACCGAGGAGCTGGGCATCCCGGGCGACCGCCTGGCTGCCACCACCTACACCGATGACGAGGAGTCGTGGGCCATCTGGCGCGACGAGATCGGCCTGTCGCCCGAGCGCATGGCGCGCTGGGGTGACGTGGACAACGGCGACGATCACAACTTCTGGCGCATGGCCGATACCGGTCCCTGCGGCCCCAACAGCGAGATCCACTTCGACCGTGGCATCGAGTTCTCCGAAGGGGAGGGCTGCGTGCCCGACCACACCGAGACCTGCCCGCGCTGGCTGGAGATCTGGAACCTCGTGTTCATGGAGTTCGACCAGCCGGTCGAGGGCCCACGTACGGAGCTGCCCTTCAAGTCGGTCGACACGGGCATGGGGCTCGAGCGGCTGGCCTCGGTGCTGCAGGGCGCGGCCACCAACTACGACACCGACCTGTTCGTGCCCATCCACGAGAAGATGCGCGAGCTCATGGGCCACGAC
>CAYZDQ010000311.1:0-3769 GCA_964476955.1 uncultured Anaerolineaceae bacterium | reverse complement strand
CGAAATACTTGGGATGGACGTCTCGCTGGCGCGACCCGTTCCGGCAGTACAACGCCTCGCGCGTGCCGACGGGGGTCATGAACACGTCGCAGAACGGGCAGCGCACGAGCCCGGACAGGACAGACTTTGTGGGACGTCGCTGGCCCGAGGAACCGCCGCGCTTCGGTCGCAGCCCGGGAGCCTCGCGGTCCACGATGCGGGTCAGCGCCGACGTGCCCCAGCGCCTCCCGCCTCGGGGGGCGGGCAGGGCCTCGGCGTCCAGCGCCCGGCACGACGCCAGGATGTTTCCGTCGTTGGCCTTCACGATGTCCAGCACCCTGTCGAGGGGGACGTCCGGGTCGCGCTCCCAGTAGAGTCTGCGGGTGTCCGGGTCGCGCACCTTCTTGTAGCCGTACCGAACGGTCCCGAAGTCGTCGCCGCGATGCTTGCGCACGGCGAAGCCCTTGCGCACCCGGTCCTTGATGCGACCGAGTTCTAGCTCAGCGAAGACAGCGCTCAGCTGAGCGAATGCCCGCGCCATGGCATCGGACCCGGTCAGTGTCAGCCCCGGGACCTGTACCGTCGTGTGCCCATCGGCCACATTGGTAAGCTCGGTGAAGTCCGCGACCGAGCGGATGAGGCGGTCCGTGTGGTAGGCGAAGACGTGTGAGTACTTCTCTCCCTCGATGTCCTTCAGGAGCCTCAGGTACTCGGTCCGCTTCGACTTCTTGTGCTCGTCGGCGCTCTTGCCCCAGTCCTCGTAGAGGTTCAGTGCGTCTGGGTCAAGGCCGGCGGCCATGGCCAGGCCACGAATCGCGGTTATCTGCGACTCGCGACTGACATCGCCGGGGCTATCCTCGGTCGCGGAGCTGCGGCGGATGTAGGCTGCTGCCGGCATCTTGGGGTCCTCGTGGCAAACGCGTTCGAGGTCACGATACCCGAGAGTAATACATTCGTCCAACGATAACCCCGACGGCTACTGCCCAGATCACGGCACCGGCGTGGCCTGCCCGATAGGGTCGGAGTGAACGCTCCAAGTTAAGTCTCTACACTCCTACGTGTGGCCACAGAAACGGTCTATGTGGAGTTGTTGAACGAAGGAACCATCACCTACCGTCCGGTTGACGCTGAACCGCTCGGAGACGGCCGGTTCCGCCTCATTGCCACGCCCGACTACGACCCTGAGGACGAGACCTGGGAGTTTCTCCCAGGAGCGGTCGTCCGGTGTGCCTGGCGGTACGACCTCGGTGACACCCGCGTCCTTGTTGCCTACGAAGAAGTGACCCCGCCGGGACCGGCAAACCAGTCGTAGATTGCCCCAGCAACAACCCTGACGGCTACTGCCCCGACCACGGCACCGGCGTGGCCTGCCCCATCGGCCTCGGGGTGCGCGCCGGCTAGAGTTCGGCACCCTCATCGTCGGGGCCGCCTCGCGCGAGCGGATCGGGGAACTCGATCACCAGATCATCGTCCTGGCCTGAGGAACCGCGTGCGGGCATGTGCTCGGCCGCAAGGATCTGGGCAGGTGGCTCGTCGCGCAGGGCTTGCTCCAGGCCCAGCATCGCGGACCCCAGAGCCGTGCCGAAGCTGCCCTTCAGCGCTAGCGGCTCGACCCTGGGCTCTTCTGGCTGCTGTCCGACCCGTCCTCGGGCAAGGTCTCGTGACGATCGATCTGGTCATCCATGGCGGTCCCGATCGTACAGCCGAACGGGTGCCTACCCCTTGAGGATCAGCGCCCAGCCCGGCCGACCAGGTCCACCAGCGCATCACTGACCACCCGGGGCGTCTCGGCCTGCGGATAGTGGCCAGAACCTTCCGACCACACCAGCTCGGCCCCCGTGACCTCGGCGATCTCCTCGGCTTCGGCCTTCGGATCGGGGAAGTCCGGGTCGGCCGTGCCCATGACCACGGTGACCGGCTGCCGGACCTGCGAGAGCCGGCGTCCCGATTCGGCGTGTGAGCTGGAGGTGATCCGACGGAAGGCCGCGTACCGGCCGGGCTCGCGAAGGTTGGCGTCGAGCGCCTTGACGTACTCGGTGTGGTCGGGTGGCGGGGATCCCGGGTACAGGTTCTTGCTGTAGTAGCCGACCCACGCGCGACGACCCCACGGCGGCATCAGCATCAGCCCGAAGAGCAGCGTCTGCCACCACTTCGTGGGCACCTCGCGCACGAATGGGCCGAGGAGCAAGAGACCCGAGACCGAGTCGGGAGCGTCGGTGGCCGCGATGACGGCGGAGGCGCACGAGAGCGAGTTGCCCACCAGCACGGCCGGACCACCGCCGAGGGCGTCGATCAGCGCGAGGTAGTCCGATGCCACGGCCGCGTCGTCGAGCTGCGTCCAGTCGGTAGTGGACTCGCCCATGCCACGCAGATCGACCGTGACGAACCGGATGCCCGCGTCAGCCATGGCCTCGCGGATGTGTCGGTACGAGTGCCGCAGGTCGCCCATGCCGGGTGCAGCGATCACCAGCGGGCCGTCGACGTCGTTGTCGTCGTACGAAAGACGCCCCTCGGGACGATCCAGGTAGCGGGTCTCCAGCTTCGTCATCGTCTGGTTCCTTCCTTCGTGTGGGGGGCGTGGGCGAGGGAGGCGATGCCGAGCCGCCAGGTGCGGCTCAGATCGGCATCGGGTGGGAAGCGGCCGGCGAGCTCGAGCGTGACCATCCCATGCGCGAAGGCCCAGGCGGCTCGGGCAAGCTCCCGGTCGCCACCGAACGACCGGACCACGAGCTGTATCGAACGGTCCTGCACGCCCTCGGGCAACCGATGGCGCGGGAGCGGCCGGCCGTTCATGAGGGTGTAGAGGTGTGGGTGCGCGAGGGCCCACCGGTGGTAGGCCTCGGCGATGGCCATTGCCGGGTCGCCACCGTCGCCAACGGCCGCCTCGAAGGCCGCCGTCTGTTGCCGCAGACCGTCTGCCACGAGCGCCACCTCGAGCTCCTGCTTGTCGGCGATGTGCTTGTACAGCGATGGCGCCTTGATGCCCAGCTCGGTCGCGATGGCCCGCATCGTGAGGCCGTCCGGGCCCTCCCGCTCGAGGATGGCCGCTGCGACCCGCACGATCTCCTCGCGTCTGCCGGTACCGGTCCGCGGCCGCTCCACGGCGATGCTGGGACTGGTCACGGGGCGTTCGCTCTCATCACGGGAACCCTAGGCTAACGATGTTAGCCTGTCAACCAGCGAGATCCGCGATTGGCTCTCGGCGCCGGCGAGTGCCCGCTAGAGTCAGGGCTCATGAACGACGCCCACCGCCATCCGCTCGTGTCCGCTTCCGAGTTGCTCGAGGCCCTCGATGACCCCGACCTCCGCATCGCCGATGTGCGCTGGTTCCTGGGGGAGCCCGGCCGTGGCCAACAGGAATACGCCCAGGGCCACATCCCCGGCGCGGTCTTCGTGGACCTCGACCGGGACCTGGCGGCACCACCCGGAGAGGGCCGACATCCCCTGCCTGACCCGACCGGGTTCGCCGACCGCATGGGCGAGCTCGGCTTCGGTGACGGGCACACGATCGTGGTCCACGATGCTGCCGCCGGGCAGTTCGGCGCGCGCATGTGGTGGATGCTCGATCGGCTGGGCAACAGCAACGTCTACATGCTCGACGGGGGCATCGCGGCTTGGAAGGCGGCCGCCGGACCCTGGAAGGCGGCCGCCGGACCCTGGACGGCGGAGCGCTCGACCCCGATGCGCGCTGCGATGACGCTTGCGGCGGAGTGGCCGGGAACGGTGGATCGCCAGACCATCGTGGCCTCGAAGGACGACTTCGACCTGGTCGATGTGCGTACGCCCGAGC
>CAYZDQ010000310.1:0-3785 GCA_964476955.1 uncultured Anaerolineaceae bacterium | reverse complement strand
CTGGGAGCCGCGGAGCAGGTAGAGGTTGGGGCCGTAGCGATTGATGCGCTCGAGCGCGGGCCGCAGGCGCGGGTTGGCGCCGAGATCGGCGTTCTGGCCGCCGGTCGCCATCCACGTGCCCAGGATCTCATTGCGCACGTCGACGAGCTTCACGCCGCCGCTGCGGGAAGGCAGGCTGGGCAGCACCGACTCCTGCGCGATGATGCGGTTGAGCAGGTATTCCTCGTCGTGCTCGAAGCAGATGTAGAGCACGCTCGCAAGGCCGCTCATGACGATGTTGCGGGCCATCTGCAGGGCCATGGTGGTCTTGCCCGTGCCCTGTGCGCCGCCGATGAGCAGCATCTCGCCGGCACGGATGCCACCACCGATCGACTTGTCCAGGGGGGTGAATCCCAGCGGCACCGGCTGGTACTGCGTGACGTCGCCCTCGGCGACCTTGCCCGCCAGGGTCGAGAGCACCTGGGTGCAGCTGCGTGGCTCGATCTCACCGATGCCGGAGTCATAGGCCCAGGTCTGGCCGCCGATCGTCTCTTCGGCGTGCGTGATGGCGCTCGGCGCCTGTGGTGCTAGCGAGGGCTGGGACAGGCTCGGGTCGAGGCCGATGACCTTGGAGGTCTGGATGGGCGCGACCATCTCCGGCGCCGGCGGCGCCATGGGCGGCGGCGCCTGTGCGGTCAGGGGCGGCTGCATCGGCTGCGGTGGCTGCGATGTCGCAGGCGGTGGTGCCACGAAGGGCGGCGGGGCCGCAGCAGCGGGCGCGGCGTCGCTGCTCGGCTCAGGCTGGTCGAGGATTCGGTCGAGATCGGTATCGGGGACGTTCGGGGATGTCATAGCGGCAGGCGAGGCTGTGGCCTCTCGGGCTCCTTGTGACAGGCTTCCACGACTCGGATGCTAGCAACGTAGCCACCCTGTCAAGGCCGACCCAACCTTCCTAGCCCCCTCCCGCCAGGGGTACTAGCCCTGAGCGAGTGCCTCCCAGTAGCGCGCCACCGTCCGTGCTCCGCCTTCGTAGTTGGCCAGCACCAGCGACTCGTTGGGGGAATGGGCGTTGTCGTCGGGGTTGGTGAAGCCGAGCATGACGATGGGCAGGCCCAGGACCTTGTCGAAGCTGGCCACCGCGCCGATGGAGCCACCCTCGTAGACGTAGTACGGCTCCTGCCCGAAGACCTCCTTCAGACAGGCAGCCGCAGTCTGCGCGGCGGGATGCTCGGGGCTCACCACGAAGGGCCACATCTCGTCGAGCTGGCGCACCTCGACGTCCACCCCTGGTACGTCGACCGCGAGGATCGCGTCACGGACGCGCTCGAAGGTCTTGTTGGGGTCCATGCCCGGCGCCAGCCGGCAGGAGAATTTGGCGTGCGCGTCGGCCGGGATGATGGTCTTGCTGCCCTCGCCGATGAAACCGGCCCACATGCCGCAGACGTCGAGCGTCGGGCGCATGCCCTTGCGCTCCAGGGGCCTGAACTCCGGCTCGCCGAAGAGCTCCGACACGCCGATTCCCTCGGCGAACTCGCCTTCGTCGAAGGGCAGGCGCGCGAACTCGGCCCGTTCCTCCTCGCTGAGCACGGGCACCTCGTCATAGAACCCGGGCACGGTGATGTGGCCCTCGCCGTCGCGCAGCGAGGCCAGGATGCGGATGAGCGCGTTGGCCGGGTTCTGGACCAGACCCCCGAAACCACCCGAGTGCAGGTCCTGGCTGGGCCCGGTGATGTCGAGCTGGAAGTAGGTGTTGCCGCGTAGCGAGACCGTCAGCGCCGGATGGTTGCCCTCATAGAAGCCGGTATCGGTGACGACCACGAGGTCGCCCGCGAGCCGGCCCGTGTTGGCCTTGAGCCAGGCTTCGAAGTTGGGGGAGCCGTCCTCTTCCTCGCCCTCGATGACGTAGCGGATGTTCAGCGGCAGGCGGCCCTGCGTCGCCAGCCAGGCCTTGGTGGCCCAGAGGTGGAGGTGGACCTGGCCCTTGTCATCAGCGACACCCCGCCCGTAGATGCGGCCGTCCTCGACGCGCGGCTCGAACGGCGGTCGGACCCACAGCTCGAGCGGGTCCACGGGCTGGACGTCGTAGTGGGCGTAGACGACCACGGTCGGAGCGCCCTCGGCGTGGAGCCAGTCGCCGTAGACCACGGGGTTGCCGCCGGTGGGCGAGACCTCCACATGCTCGAGACCGATGTCACGCATGTGCCGGGCGATCCACTCGGCGCCGCGCGTCATGTCTTCAGCGTGCTCGGAGAGCGAGCCGATGGTCGGGATCCGCAGGAAGTCCTTGAAGTCCTCCAGGCGCTCGTCGGCATGCTCTGCCAGATAGGCCTCGACGGCTTCGATGGGCGTGCTCATCTGGACCCCTCCCACGGGTTATCGGTCGTGTCGGATCGCTTGCTTGGTGGGACCGTGCCGGAGCCTAGACCGGCTGTGGTGTGGGCTCCGGCGTCTCCGCGGTGGCCGGCGGCTCCTCCTCCTTGTCGGGCTTGTTCAGCCCGGCCAAGGGGGTGGCCAGCTTGGGTGTGGGCGAGCCGCCTGCGTCCTTCCGTGGGTCCGGCATGTCCGCGAACATGGCCTCGAAATCGGCAGCCTCGATGGTCTCCTTGGCCACGAGCGCCTCAGCCAGCTCGGTCAGCCGATCCTGGTGCTTCGTCAGCACTTCGGTAGCGCGGTCGTAGGCGTGGTCGACGATGGCGCGCACTTCGTCGTCGATCATCTTGGCCACGTCGTCCGAGTAGTTGCGCTGCTCGCCGATCTCGCGACCGAGGAAGACCATCTCCTCGTGCTTGCCCCACGACATCGGGCCGAGCTTGTCGCTCATGCCGAACTCGGTGACCATGCGTCGGGCCAGCGAGGTCGCCTTCTCGATGTCGTTGGAGGCGCCGGTGGTGATGTCGCCGAACATCAGCCGCTCCGCGACCGTGCCACCGAGCATGCCCGCGATCTTGTCCTCGAACTCGGACTTCGACTGCAGGTAGCGATCCTCCATGGGCAGGCCCATGGTGTAGCCGAGGGCCATGCCGCGGCTGATGATGCTGACCTTGACCACCGGATCGCACTTGGGCAGCACTCGCTGCACCATGGCGTGGCCACCCTCGTGGTAGGCGATGATGGCCTTCTCTTCGTCGCTGATGATGCGGCTCTTGCGCTCCGGGCCGGCCACGACGCGCTCGAGCGCCTCGCTGAACTCCGGCGTGCTGATGGTCTTGCGATTGCGCCGGGCAGCCAGGATGGCGGCCTCGTTGACGAGGTTGGCGAGGTCTGCACCGGAGAAGCCCGGTGACTGCTTGGCCACCGCGGGCAAGTCGATCTCCTTGTCCAGCGGCTTGCCCTTGACGTGGACCTTGAGGATCTCCAGGCGGCCCTTCATGTCGGGGCGATCGAGGATGACCTGACGGTCGAAGCGGCCCGGTCGCAGCAGCGCCGGATCGAGCACGTCCGGGCGGTTGGTGGCGGCCACCACGATGACGTTGGTGTTGGTGTCGAAGCCGTCCATCTCCACGAGGATCTGGTTGAGGGTCTGCTCACGCTCGTCATGTGAGCCACCGAGGCCGGCACCGCGCTGACGACCCACGGCGGCGATCTCGTCGACGAAGACGATGCAGGGGCGGTTGCGCGTGGCCGGATCGAAGAGGTCGCGCCCGCGGCGGGCGGCGACGCCCACGAACATCTCCACGAACTCGGAGCCGGAGATGCTGAAGAAGGGCACACCAGCCTCGCCGGCGACCGCGCGTGCGAGCAGGGTCTTGCCGGTGCCCGGCGGGCCCACCAGCAACACGCCGCGCGGGATGCGCGCGCCAAGGGAG
>CAYZDQ010000309.1:0-3788 GCA_964476955.1 uncultured Anaerolineaceae bacterium | reverse complement strand
GGCCGTCGCGCGGTCTCTCGTGCCCACGGTCTTGTGCCTGCCGATGTTCGCAGAGCTGACCGAAGGCGAGGTCGAGCGCGTGGGTGCTGCGATCCGTGACTTCTACGCAGGCCAGTAGCGATGCGTATCGTCGTCCTTGGTGGCTCCGCCTCTGCCACGCCGGAGTTGGCCGACGCGCTCGCTGAGTGGCCCGGCGGTGTCGACCGGCGCCCGCAGCTGGAGCTGGTGCTCTATGCCAGATCAGCCGACCGGCTCGCCGTCGTCGCTGGTGAGACGCAGCGTCGCGTCGAGGGGCTCGCCGGTGCCGCGGTCACGGTCCGGACCACGATCGATCTCTCGGAGGCACTCGCCGGCGCCGACGTCGTCCTCAACGCAGTTCGTGTCGGCGGCCTGGCTGCGCGGGTGTTCGATGAGTCATATCCGCACCGCCACGGACTCCCCGGCGAAGAGACCATGGGCCCGGGAGGCTTCGCCAACGCCCTGCGCACCGTGCCGGTCGCCATGGAGCTGTGGTCGGAGGTGGCGCGCCGGGCGCCTGGCGCGTTGAAGATCAATCTGACCAACCCGTCAGGTATCGTGACAGCCGCAGCCGCGCGCGAGCTGGGGTCGCAGATCTTCTCGGTGTGTGACTCACCGGTGGTCTTCTGCGACAGGATCGGCGAGCGACTGAGCCTGACCGGCGACGACGTGCGACGGCGGTACCTGGGCATGAACCACATCGGCTGGTGGGTGCCACACGACGACCGCGAACTGGACGCGACCGCGGACCTGGTCACCGGGCAGGAGCTCGCCGCCATCCGGGCACAGCGTGCGATCGGCGCTCCGTACGCGCGCTACTACGTGCATCACGACCGCATCCTCGCGGCACAGCAGGAGGCCGGCGAGACCCGGGCACAGCAACTCCTGCGCCTGGAAGCCGAGCTCCTTGCCGGTTACTCATCGAGAGCGAGCGACCTGCCCCGACGTGGCGCGGTTTGGTATGCCACGGCGGTCCTGCCTCTGGTGGACGCCTGGTTCCACGGGTCATCTCGAGTGATGACGCTCGGCCTGCGCAACGAGGGCCGCATCCCGGGTCTGCCCGACGAGGTCGTGACCGAGGGCCCGGTTCAGATCGCGGCGCCTGGCGAGGTCGAGTCAATCGAAGTGACCGCCTTGCCACCACTTCCCGCTGCTCTGCTCGCCGAACACGCTGCCTACGAGGCACTGGCCATGCGGGCGTGCCTGCCGGGAGCGACGCGCGACGACCGCATCGCCGCGCTGATGGCCAACCCCATGGTCCCCTCGTACGACGTGGCGGATGGCCTGCTAGCCGATATCGAAGCAGGATCACCGAGCTGACCCATGCCCGGCCCGCTGATCCTCGCCGTCGACATCGGGGCGACCAAGACATTGCTGACCGTCCGCTCGGTCGACGCTCTGGCCGAGGGCTGGAGCGGAGGACATCCGGTGGTGCGCGTCGAGACTCCGGCCGCAGCGACCGCGCTCGTCGACTGGGTGGCCAGCGAGGCCGAACGGTTGGCGACGTCGAGCGGCGGAAGCCTCGTCGCTGCGGGTATCGCGGCTCCCGGACCGCTCGATGCCCAGCGTGGGGTCGTGACACGCTCCTCGAACCTGGGCTGGAGCGACGTCCCGATCGTGGAGATGGTGGGCGAGCGCCTCGGCATCCCTGCCGCCCTGGAGGATGACGCCAACACCGCGGCACTCGGGGAGTGGCACTTCGGAGCGGGACAGGGCGCCGATCCCTTTGGCTACCTGACCGTGAGCAGCGGTATCGGCGGTGGGATCGTGGTCGGCGGGAACCTCGTGCGTGGTGTCGGTGGCAACGCCGGCGAGGTGGGCCACATCGTCATCGACACAAGCGGTCCACCGTGCGCCTGTGGGCGGCGCGGCGATGTCGAGTCCTACGCCGGAGGTTCGGCTCTGGCTCGTCGGGCAACCGACGCCTGGCCGGGCGGCAGCACGGCCGACGACCGGCCCGCGCCGGCCACGGCCGAGGAGATCTTCCGGGCTGCCCGCGACGGCGACGTCCAGGCTGCGGCGCTGGTCGACGATGCCATCGCGGCGCTTGCGGTGTCCTTGGCGGCCATGGCTTCGGTCATCGAGCCCGAGACGATCGTGGTCGGCGGGTCGATCGGGCTCGGACAACGTGACGCCGTGCGCGAGGCCGAGGCGCGAGCTCGCGAACGGACCCTCCGAGAGAACGGCCAGTCACTCCGGGTCAAGGCAGCGGCTCTCGGCGATGAGAGCGTGCTGGCCGGAGCGGCCGACCTGGCGCTGCGAGCGTCTGCGAGCTGAGGGCCAGACGGACCTACCAGCCGGGCTCGTTCGCGATGCTCTCGATCCGCTCCAGCACGTCGTCAAGGATGGCCGGCGTATGGGCGGCAGAGACCGAGAAGTCGGTGTGGAAGTACATCCCCTCCTCGATGCAGCGAACGAAGAACCGGCGCGCCAGGTCCCGGTCGAGGCCGCGCATGTCGCTGTAGCTGGTGACGGGCTCCCGGGTGCCGAGGTAGACGTGGAACATGCAGCCGATCGACTGCACGCGTGCCGGCAACGGCGAG
Organism: uncultured Anaerolineaceae bacterium; assembly: GCA_964476955.1. Lineage (GTDB taxonomy): Bacteria > Chloroflexota > Limnocylindria > Limnocylindrales > CSP1-4 > JAFMJV01. The sequence goes on along the minus strand of CAYZDQ010000309.1, from coordinate 1,227 downwards.
CGGTCGAACAGCGCCTGGAGTTGCTCGAAGAACCCGCCCGCCCGCTCCATCAGGGAGGGGTGTAGCGAGCCATCGGTGACGAGGTCGAGCGTCGCTGATGCTGCTGCCAGCCCCAGCGCACTGCCCGCGAATGTGCCTCCCTGGACAGGCCCTGCTGGAGAAGCCTGGAGCAGCGATTCCATGAACTCGCGGCGACCGACCACACCCGCGAGGGGCACGCCACAACTGATGGCCTTGGAGATGGCGGTCAGGTCGGGCAGGATGCCGTACATGTCCTGAGCGCTGCCCTCCGGGACTTTGAGGCCACTGAGGACCTCGTCATACACGACCAGCGCTCCAGCAGCGCTCACTCGCTCCTTGACTGCTGCCAGATAGTCGTCAGCGGGAGCGATGCAGCCGTTATTGAAGTCGATGGGCACCATCAACACGGCCGCGACCTGGTCCGGGTTCTGGCTCAGTGCTGCGTCCAACGCGTCGAGGTCGTTCCAGGGGATCGGGACGACGCTATCTACTGCTCCCCTCGGGAGGCCACCCGAGGATGGGATGCGGCGGGATACGCTTCCGCCCGGGTTGTCCGCGTCGATGTTGGCGGCCAGTGAGTTGACCATGGCGTAGTCGCTACCGCCGTTGAACTGACCATCGATCTTGATGACCAGGTCCCGGCCCGTGACCGCGCGGGCGATGCGCAGCGCTGTGGTCACCGCTTCGCTGCCGGAGGCGACGAAGCGGACGGCCTCTGCCGAGGGTACGAGCGAGGCGATCTGGCGGGCCACACTCTCACCACGATCGGTCTCGTAGCCGATCACGATCCCTGCGTCAAGGGCTTCTTTGACCGCCGCCACGACCGCGGGGTGGGCGTGGCCCAGCACGGTACTTCCGTGCGCCATGAACATGTCGATGTAGGTGCGCCCGTCAGTCGTCCGGATCTGCGCGCCGTGTGCATCGGCGACTTGCAGGTGGCCCCCGGTGTACGGGTTGATGCGGAAGGTCGATGAGATCCCCCCGAGAAGATGTTCCGCGGTGTCGGTCCCAGGTGTCTTCGTGGTCATGTGGTCACTGTCCTCCGGAGTGGCTAGAACTCGGCCGAGCCGGGAGTGCGGGGGAAGGGGATGACATCGCGGATATTGGCCATGCCCGTGGCGTAGGCCAACGCCCGGTCGAAGCCCAACCCGAATCCGGCGTGCGGCACCGTGCCGTACCGACGCAGGTCGCGGTACCAGCCGTACG
>CAYZDQ010000308.1:0-3802 GCA_964476955.1 uncultured Anaerolineaceae bacterium | reverse complement strand
GTCGGCGGCAACAGGCCGCGGGTCGGCGGCAACAGGCTCGGGTGTCAGAACGGGCGCCCGGCTCGAGGCCGGACGCCCGTGTTCTTCTCGAAAGGGAGGTCTACGCGGTCGGCGTGAGGTTGGCCGGTGCGCTCCAGGAGTGGAGCGTGCGGATGTACTGGGCTCGCTCGAACGTGCCCGGATCCTCGACGCTGCCCTGGCTGGCAGAGCCGCGCAGCTGCACCACGGAGTTGTACTCGTTCTCCTCGAGCCACGTCCGCATCTCGGTCTCGATGTCGGCGATCATGCCGGGGCCGTCACGAAGGACCGCCGAGGCCATCATGGCCACGTCGGCACCGACCATCAGCGCCTTGACGGCATCGCTGCCGCTGTGGATGCCGGACGTGGCCGCGATGGACACCTCCGGACCCAGCTGCGGCCGCAGGATGGCCGTCCAGCGCATCGGCAGGCGAAGCTCAGAGGGGTGGCTCAGGCTCACCCGCGGAACCACCGCCAGCTCATCGAGATCGATGTCCGGCTGGTAGAAGCGGTTGAAGAGCACGAGGCCGTTGGCACCAGCCTCGACGGCCTTGCCGGCGAAGTTGGCGAGCGCCGAGTAGTACGGGCTCAGCTTGACGGCCAAGGGCAGGTTCACTGCCGCGCGAACCGCCGCGATGAGCTCGAGGTCTTCGTCCTCGACGTCAGCCGCATTCTTGGTGCGGTCGACGGTGATGCGATAGAGGTTGAGTTCGAGGGCATCGGCGCCCGCGTCCGCCATGAGCTTGGCGAAGCGGACCCAGCCACCCACCGAGTTGGCATTGAGGCTGGCGATGATGGGCACCGACGACTGACGCTTGAGCGTCTCGAGCGAGCGCAGGTAGCGGTCGCCCTCGCCGATGAACGTGTCCACCTCGGGGAAGTAGTCGAGCGCCTCTGCGAAGCCCTCCGTCCCCTGCTCGAGCGAAGCTGCGAGCTCGATCTCCTCGTTCTCGATCTCCTCTTCGAAGAGGCTGGGCATGACGATGGCGCCGGCGCCAGCCTCCTCGTACTTGGTGACCGCCTCGGGCTCGCGGGTCAGTGGGTTGGCTGAGACGACGAGCGGTGATCGCAGCTCGAGCCCCAGGTAGCGGGTGCTGAGATCGACGGTCACTTGGACTCCCCCTTCCCGGTGGTGCTGGCGATCGGCCCGTCGGCAGAAGCCGCAGCCGGCTCGTGCTCCTCTAGATGCGGGATGCTGCGCTCGACATCAGCCAACTGGCTGTAGTAGCGCCAGCGCTCGTCGGCGTCGGCCTGCGACAGAGCCGCAAGCTCGGCTGCCCGCTCGGGCTGCGTGCGAGCCAGGATGGCGAAGCGGGTCTCCGACTCCACGAACTCCTTGATCGGCATCGAAGGCTTCTTCGAGTCGAGCTTGAAGGGCACGCCGTCGGTCTCGCTGGGGATGTAGCGGTAGAGCGGCCAGAAGCCGGACTTCACTGCGTCCTTCTGGTGCGAGATCGAGGTCGACATGTCGATGCCGTGGGCGATACAGGTGCTGTAGGCGATGACGATCGAGGGACCGGGCCAGGCCTCGGCCTCGAGCATCGCCTTGTTGGTCTGGGTGTCGCTGGCACCGAGCGCGATCTGCGCGACGTAGACGTTGCCGTACGCCCGCGCGATGGCGCCCAGGTCCTTGCGACCGCTGGGCTTGCCGGCAGCCGCGAACTTGGCCACCGCACCGCGCGGCGTGGCCTTGGAGGCCTGGCCGCCGGTGTTGGAGTAGACCTGCGTGTCGAGCACGAGGATGTTGATGTCGCGACCCGAAGCGAGCGCGGCATCCACGCCACCGAAACCGATGTCGTAGGCCCAGCCGTCGCCGCCCATGATCCAGACGCCGGTGCGAACGAGGTCGCCCGACAGGCTCAGGAGCGAGTCGGCATCAGCCTTCGCGGCGCCGCTGACACTCCCGAGGGCCTCACGCAGCTTCTCCACGCTGGCTCGCTGTTCCTCGATCGCGGCCTCGCTGCCCTGGTCGTTGTCCAGGATGGCGGAGACGAGATCCTCGCCCACGGTCGGGGCGAGCTTCTTCAGCAGCGCCTTGGCGTTGGCTGTCTGGACATCGAGCGCGAGGCGCATGCCCAGGCCGAACTCGGCGTTGTCCTCGAAGAGCGAGTTGTTCCAGGCCGGGCCACGGCCCGCGGCGTTGGTCGCCCACGGGGTGGTCGGCAGGTTGCCACCGTAGATCGACGAGCAGCCCGTGGCGTTGGCCACGATCATGCGATCGCCGAAGAGCTGGCTGACGAGCTTGACGTACGGCGTCTCACCGCAGCCGGCGCAGGCGCCCGAGAACTCGAACAGCGGCTCCAGCACCTGGGAACCCTTGATGGTGTCGCGCGCGATGGCGGAGCGATCGAGCTCGGGGATCGAGAGGAACTCGTCCCAGCGCTTCTGCTCAGCCTCCGCGTTGTCCATGTAGGACTCCATGTTGATGGACTTGTGCTTGACCTCGGTCTTGGACTTGGCTGGGCAGATGTCCACGCACACGCCACAACCGGTGCAATCGTCCGGTGAGACCTGGATGGTGATCTTGTAGTTCTCGAGGTCTCGCGAGCGGAAATCCTTCGACTTGAAGTCGCCGGACAGCTTGGACAGCTCCGCCTCCGGATAGACCTTCATGCGGATCGCCGCATGCGGGCAGACCATGGCGCACTTGCCACAGTCGATGCAGATGGCCTCGTCCCAGATCGGGATCTCCTGGGCGATGGCGCGCTTCTCCCACTTGGTCGTGGCGGTCGCGAAGGAGCCGTCGACCGGGAAGGCGCTGACCGGCAGCAGGTCGCCCTGGCCGGCCATGATCTTGGCCGTCACATCCTTGACGAAGTCGGGCGCGTCGTCCGGCACGATGGCCTCGAGCTCGACCGAGGCCGGAGTCGGGCCGGTCTCGACCTTGTGCAGACGCTCGAGCGAGAGGTCGATGGCGGCGTAGTTCCGCTGCACGACCTTCTCACCGCGCTTGCCGTACGTCTTCTCGACGAACTTCTTGATGGCCGTGATGGCCTCTTCCTCGGGCAGTACCCCGGCGAGCTTGAAGAAGCAGGGCTGCATCACGGTGTTGATGCGGTTGCCCATGCCCACCTCACCGGCGACCGCGAAGGCGTCGATGACGTAGAGCTGGATGTTCTTGTCGATGATCTGCTGCTGGACCTTGCTGGGCAGCGTGTCCCAGACCTCATCCGGCCCATACGGGCTGTTGAGCAGGAACGTGGCGCCGTCCTTGGCGCGATCGAGGACCGGCATCTTGGCCAGCAGGCCGAACTGGTGGCAGGCCACGAAGTCGGCGGCCTGGATCTCGTAGGTGGACTCGATCAGCTCCGGGCCGAAGCGCAGGTGCGAGACGGTGACCGCACCGGACTTCTTGGAGTCGTAGACGAAGTGGCCCTGGCTGTAGAGGTCCGTGCCCTCGCCGATGATCTTGACCGAGGCCTTGTTGGCACCGACGGTGCCGTCCGAGCCGAGGCCGAAGAACATGGCCTGGACCTGGCCCTCGGGCCGCGGTCGTACGAACTCGCGGTCGATCGGCAGGCTGAGGTTGGTGACGTCATCGAAGATGCCGACGGTGAAGTGCTTCTTGGGCGCGTCCTTCCCGAGCTCGTCGTAGATGGGCTTGACCATCTGCGGCGTGAACTCCTTGGAGGAGAGGCCGTAGCGGCCACCGATCACGCGCGGCATGGAGGCGAACGGCGCGTCAGCACTGTCCATGGCCTCGTTGAGGGCCGCCACGGTCTCGAGGTAGAACGGCTCACCGACCGCGCCGGGCTCCTTGGTCCGGTCGAGGACAGCGATGGAC
>CAYZDQ010000307.1:0-3812 GCA_964476955.1 uncultured Anaerolineaceae bacterium | reverse complement strand
ATGGGGCTACCGAGGGATGCAATCCGGCGGGGGAGGGGGCTCGGGCTGGGCCGGTACGGTCTCCGTGGGGACGATGATGCCGAAGCCCGGCCGGCCATTACGGTCCGCCAAGAACATGCTGAGGCCCTCGTAGGCGCCTACACCCACGAACTCATAGAAGCCGCTTCCATCCCGGAGCGGGCGCTTCCCTCTGTCGTTCTTCCGCTGCTTCCTGGTCCGCGTATCGGGCTCCCACGTGTACAGCCCGCGGTAGGTCCCGACCCAAACCCCGCCGCTCCCGACGAGCCGAACGGGACTGATCGAGACACTCTGTTGCGGCTCGTCGCGCTCACTCCCGTCGAAGTTGACACCGCCTTCCATGTCGAGGTAGCAGAGCCGACCTTCGGCGCGCGGGTCCTGCGCTTCGATGCCGGCGAGCACGATGTCGAAGCCTGTCTCGGGGTCCGTCCCGGAGTTGGCCTCAGGCCCGAACCAGTAGAACCAGCTGAACGAGGCAGGTGCGAGGCGCTCGGCCTCCTCGTCCTGCGCTGCGGCCCCACCTGCCGACCCGGCCAGCAGGCCGATGGCGAGGGCGACGCCGAGACTCGTCTCGATACCCCGCATCGTGACTCTCCCTGCCCCCGTGGTGCAGCCGGGGACGGACGAGCCCTTCGCCGTCCGTCAGACCGGCGCGAGGGAGAATCGTATCGACGCCGTCCAGCCAGACGCTCATCTCTTGGCGGGAGCGTCCTCGCCAGGCAGGCGTCCCATGGTCGCCGCCGCTGTGGCTATCGGTCGGCGGACTACCCCGACGGCGGCGGGGCGATCCCCGAGCCACGCCTGTCGCTGAGGGTCACACCGACGGCGGCGACGGTGATGCAGGCGATGGCCACCAGGGCAGTCGGCGGCACTGCCTGGCTGAGGATGAGCGCGCCGACCAGGAGGGCGACGACCGGCTCCAGCGTGACCATGATGCCGTAGGCACGAGCGGTCATCCGCTTCAGCGCCTCGAACTCCAGCGATAGCGGCAGGGCGGTGGAGAGGATCGCCACCGCCAACGCGCCCGCGAGCAGCCAGAGGTCCAGCCGCTCCAGGCCGCCAGCAGCCACTGCGAATGGCAGCGTGAACAGCGCGGCCACCGCCATGGCCAGAGCGAGGCCGGCATCGCCGACATCGCGCGCGACGCGCGGGCTGATCAGGACGAAGCTCGCCCAGCCGACACCGGCGAGCAGCGCCAGGGCGACGCCGAGCGGGTCGAGGTCGCTACCGATGTCAGGCGTCAGCAGTAGCAGTCCCGCGACGGCGAGGCCGATCCAGACGAATTCCTTGAGCCGCCGCGACGTCAGAGCGGCAACCCCGAGCGGCCCGACGAACTCGATGGCCACCGCGACGCCCAGCGGAATGCGCGCGATGGCGCCGTAGAAGGCCAGGTTCGTCACGCCCATAGCCACGCCGAACAGCAGCAACAGCCCGGCATGGCGGCGCGCACGCGCATCGATCTGGCTCCGCCTGGCGACCAGCAGCAGGATCGCCGAGAAGGCGATACGCAGGAAGGTCGTGGCGATCGGCCCCAGTGCGTCGAACATCTGCACCGCCACCGCCGCGCCGAGCTGGATCGAGACGATCGACACCAGCACCAGCGCCGGCGGCGGCACCGCCGCGGCAGCGCGAGCGACGGGGCCCGCTTGTCGACGAGCCTCAGGAGTCTCCGGCAGCGCCATCAGGACGAAGGTGAGGATGTCATCGCACCATCATGGCCCGCCCACCTCGTCCTCTCACGGTCGCCGGGCCGTTGGTCACTTGACTCGACTGAGATGGCGTGGAGGCCGAAGCTGTCGGTAGGACCACCAGGTCGTCGGAGGGTGTCGCAGATGGGTGCGGTCGAGGTCCGAAACGTCGTTCGAGTGCTGGTCGGCGTAGCTGCCGTGCTTGCCCAGATCGCCCTGGCTTCCTTCTACATCGGCCTGGCCATCTTCATCGCACCGCTGCCCTCCATCCTCGTACTCGCGTGCCTCTGGATGGCAGAGCTGGTGGCCGTCATCTGGCTGGCCATCCGCAACACGTGGTTCGCGCCGCTCGTTCCGATCGTGTCGTTCATCGTGGCGCTGCTCATCTTCGAGTTCGGGAGGGCGGACCTCGGCTGGGGGGCCTAGCCGAACAGCCCCCGAGTTCTCGCGCTGTCATGGCGCCGGGCTGTGTGGCCCTTGTCGTCACCCAAGACCCCGTGGCAGAGTCTCGCTCCATGAGCGCGCCACAGAACGACTGGTCACCGCCACCTCAGCCCCAATACCGACCGCCACCAGGTCCACCGCCGGGGCAGCCTCCGCCCCCACCAGGGCAGGGCCCAGGCGGCTCGCCGCCCCCGCCGTACGGATCTCCACCGCCGGCGACTCCACCGCCGGCCGCACCACGACGAGATCGAGGCGGGCTGGTAGCCGGCGTGGTGATCATCGGCATCGGTCTGTTCTTCCTGCTTGCACAGTTCGTGCCCGACATCGGTCGCTGGATCACGCTCGCCATCGGTCTCATCTTCCTGGCCGCCTTCATCGCCAAGCTCGAGTACGGGTTCCTCATCCCGGGCTGTATCGTCAGTGGCGTGGGGGTCGGTATCGTCCTCGCGGGGGTCGTCGATGACCCCTGGTCGGGAGCCGCCGTGCTGTTCTCGATCGCGGGCGGCTTCATCGCCATCTGGGTCGTGAGCGTGCTGATCCGGCGCGTAGACAAGGACTGGCCCAGGGGCGAGAGTCGAGATGCGGCCCAGGCTCTCTGGTGGCCGCTCATCCCCGGCGGCATCCTCACGCTGGTCGGCGTGATCGTGCTGGCCGAGGAGGGCTTCGAGAGCGACCTGTTGCGCTGGTGGCCGCTGCTCATCATCGGAGCCGGACTCGTCGTACTGGTTTCGGCCCTGTCACGACGGGGCGACAGCCGAACACGCTGACCGCGCCTAGCCAGCCGAGATCGTGTGGGTCCACTCGTACCTCCGGTCCAGGCTTGTCGGAACACCGGTCGCCTCTTCGGATGGCACCATGGGCCCGATAGCACCGGCCCCGGGCGCTGCATGAGGTACCTCGATGAGCCGCATAGTCACGATCCTGGTGGGGCTCCTTGCCCTCGCCATGCCCCTGCCGACACAAGCGCAGGACTCGCTGTTCCAGTACGCGTCGTGCCCCGTCGAGATCCCTGAGGATGAGATCGAGGGCGAGACCATCGACTGCGGCTACCTCACCGCGCCGGCCAACCACTTCGACGATGACGGCGTTGCCATCCAGCTGGCCGTGGCCATCATCCGTAGCTCGAGCGACCAGCCCGCACCTGACCCGGTGCTGTACCTCCAAGGCGGCCCCGGTGGCGAAGCCATCTCCGAGATGGGCTCATGGCTCGGATCTCCCATTCTCGATACGCGCGACGTCATCCTGCTGGACCAGCGCGGCACGGGGTACTCGACGCCGCTTCTCGACTGCGTGGAGCCGGAGAGCGACGGCTACCAAGATGAGCTCCAGAGTCTTGGGGCGTGCCTGCATGACCTCGGGTCCCAAGGCATCGACGTCGACGACTACTACAGCCTCCAGTCCGCAGCCGACGTCCATGCCCTGCGGCAGGCTCTTGGCTACGACGAGTGGAATCTGCTTGGGATCTCCTACGGCACACGGCTGGCACTGACGGTCCTGCGCGAGTTCCCCGACGGGGTGCGCAGCGTCGTGCTTGACGGCGTGTACCCACCGCAGGTAGACACCATGGAGGACGGGACCTCCAACGACCTCGCTGGCCTGCAGACCCTTTTCTGGGCGTGTGCCGCTGACCGCATGTGCGACGCGGTCTTTCCCTATCTCGAG
>CAYZDQ010000306.1:0-3814 GCA_964476955.1 uncultured Anaerolineaceae bacterium | reverse complement strand
CCGGCGGCGCCGCGTGCGCACAGTCCGTGGCGTCGCACTGGAAGCAGTAGATCCGCCCGATGCGGAACGCGAGGCGGGCCCGGGCGGCCTCCTCCACGGCGGCCGCGATGCGCGCAGTGAGGCCCCGGGCCTCGTCCTCCAGGCGCTGACCGCGGCCGACTCCGACCTGCGGATCCTGGTCGTCGCGCCGGGGGCGATGACCCGCCAGTGGCTCTGCGAGCTCTTCCTCCGCTTCGGCGAGCAGATCTTCGTCCACGTCGACGCACCTCGCCTCGAGGAGTTCGACGCCGACGAGCTGCTCGGCTCTCCGCGGCTCATCGTCTCGACCACGGCCCACAGCTCGCTCGGATCGAGCCGCCCGCCACGGGACGCTCGCGCGATCACGGGTGCGATGTCCCGGGCGCCGCCGATGCCGACGTTGGGCTTCTCCGAGAGCAGCCAGCGCGCCTCGTCGGTCTCGTCCTGTCGGCGCGTGACGATGATGGGGTCCGTGGCCGGCTGCAGGTTCCGGGCCAGCCGGCGCGAGGGGTCGAAGGCAGCGTAGCTCGCCAGGCGAGCCTGGATCTGCGGGAACTCGAGCAGCTCTGCGGAGCGGGTATCCATCAGGCTCGTCCCCTGAAGGGCTTGCTCAGCGCCAGGCTGCCGAGGATGCCGAAGCGCCACGGTCGGGCAGCCCAGTCGGGCCCGGCGTAGTCCACGCCGATGCGCGTTCCCCTGACGACCTCGATGGGTGCTGCATCCGCGGGGCGATCGGCCAGCCACAGGCGCCGGTCGTCGAGGAGGTCGAGGCCACCGAGCCCGCGGTCGATCTCAAGCGCCTGGCACGTACGTGCCGGTCCGGCCGCGAGTCTCTCGTCGGGTCCGCCGCTCGTGCCGCGGCAGGCGCGCATGCGCTCGGTCCCGGCGACCGGCTCAGCCGCACGGATGAGCACAGCAGCAGCTTCGCCGTCAGGCCCACAGACCACGTTGAGACAGTGATGCAACCCGTAGACGAGATAGACGTAGGCGTAGCCCGGCGGCCCGAACATGACCGCTGTGCGAGCGGTCACCCCAGCCCGAGCGTGGCTGGCACGATCCTGTGGGCCGGCGTAGGCCTCGGTCTCGACGATGCGAGCGACGCGCCGACCATGCTCGTCGTCGCGCACGAGGAGCGTGCCCAGCAGACGCTGGGCGGTCGTGACCGCGTCCCCGGACACGGCCGCACGAGCGATCGGCTGGAGTCGGCTGAGGTCGGGTGTCGGATGCTCGGAGGGAGGGTCTTCCGCGCGGTACGCGGCCAGGGTCAACCCATGACCTCGCGCACGTCGGCCGGGAGGAGCGGACCCAGGATCCAGCCCGCGATGGGCACGACATGGTCGTTGATGCCGCTGCCGATGCTGGAGAGCAACAGGTTCTGATAGAGGGTCGCCGTCCACTGGGGTCCACCGGCGGGATCGACCACGGCGGTCTCGGCGCCATAGAACGTGGCCAACACCACCATCGTGCCGCCGATGCCGAGCACCGCCACGAACACCGCGAAGAGCGCGCCCACCAGATCGTCGAAGACCTGGTAGCGAGTGACGCGCTGGCTGCTGCGCGAGGTGATGAAGATCACGACCGGCGCGGACAGCAGCATGCCGACGTAGATGATGCCGAATGCGGCCATGTCGTTGAAGCCCGGGCTGAAGTGGGGCCACTCACGGGCCAGGTACGAACCAAGGTCGGTCTTGAGATGGGCCCCGGCAAGGAACGCGAGAATCCAGGCCGCCAACAGCATCAGGCTGCGCAGCGCACCCCAGAAGAAGCCCACGACGAGCGTGGAGACGATGATGACCAGGAGGAAGATATCGGTTGTCCCGATGATCATGACAGGCACCTCATGGGTGCAACGCTATCAGGCGCGCTGGCGTGCGCCAAGTCGCTCGGACAACACCGCAACCACCCGCTCTACAGCAGGTTGGACCGCATCCTCGTCGAGGACGTCATCGACGGACTCGAAGCGGAGGCGATAAGCAAGGCTCTTCTCGTGCTCGGCGAGGGGTGCGCCACGGTACTGATCGAAGAGCGTGACAGCCCGTAGATGGGTTCCGCCGTGCTCGCGGATGAGCGCCTCTACGGCACCTGCGGCGGCGTCTGACGGGACCACGATGGCGATATCGCGTTCGACGCCAGGAAGGTGCTCGAGCCGGCCCACGCGCAGGCGCTCGGGCACCAATCGTTCGAAGGCGTCAAGGTCGATTTCCGCGAAGACCACGTGCTCAGCGCGGACGTCGTAATGCTCCAGCAGGCGCGGGTGCAGCTCGCCGACCCGGCCCACGATGGTGCTGTCACCGTGGGGTGCGACGGCCACGACCGCGGCGGTGCGCCCGGGATGGTCTACGCCCTCGCGGGGGGTCGCGGTCTCGTACACGAGGCGGTCGCGCGTCAAGCGGGCCGTGAGCTGTTCCAGCAGACCCTTGGCCATGGCCACGTCCACGTGCTCGGGCTGACGATCATGCGTGACCGGCCGTTCACGCCCGGCCAGCAGCAACCCCAGTACCTGGTGCTCGACGGGTTCACCGTCGTGCCATTGGTGAAGCGCCCCAAGCTCGAAGGCGTGGATGTCTGGTGTGCGCTGGCGTTCGTTCTCGACGAGCACGCGCAAGTGCTCGGGCAGCATCGAACGGCGAAGCTGGGAGTGGTCGATGGTGACGGGGTTGGCGGCGATGACGGTGTCGGCATCCTCCGCCTCGTGGCCGAGAGCCACGTGATCATCCGGCCCGATGAGCCCGTGGGTGATGATCTCGCTCAGGCCGGCCCCGGAGAGCATGTCGCGGAGCTGGTCGCTGAGCCGTTGCGGGTCACGCCGGTAGGCCGGCATGACCGTGTGCGGCAGCGCGCCGGCCACGGTGTCGTAGCCACGCACACGCGCGATCTCCTCGATGATGTCGGCCTCGATGGCGAGGTCGCGGCGGTGACCGGGCACGAGAGCCACGAGGGTCTCGGCCGGATCGGCCGGCACGGTGAGTGGGTCGTCGCCGGCGATGACCGGGATGAGCTCACCGGCCATGGTGGGCTCAGTCCCGATCTCCATGCGGCGCAGCTGCTCACGCTGCTCGTCGGCGCTGATCTCCTCGCCCAGGAGCTGGCTCACGCGCGCCGGGCGGAACGGGATGCGCACCTGCGCCGGTGCCTCGGGCTGGGTATCGACCACGCCGACCGCGACCCGGCCGCCACCCCAGCGCTGGATGAGTGCGGCCGTGCGATCGGCGCCCAGGCGCGCCATGGCGTGTGCTTGGCCCTTCTCGAAGCGCAGGCTGGCTTCGCTGCGCAACGAGTAGCGGAAGGCGGTCCGGCGCACGCTGACGGGATCGAAGATGGCGGATTCGATGATGACGCGGTGGGTCTCGTCGCCTACCTCGCTCACAGCTCCGCCCATGACGCCGGCGATGGCCACGGGACCCGAGGGATCGGTGATCAGGAGCGTGTCGGTGGTCAGCTCACGCTCGATATGATCGAGCGTCTCGAGCCGTTCGCCGGGACGGGCCAGCCGCACCACGATGTGACCGTCCTGGACATCCTCGGCATCGAACGTGTGGATGGGCTTGCCCAGCTCCATGAGCACGTAGTTGGAGGCATCCACGATGTTGGAGATCGGCCGCACGCCGGCTGCGATGAGCCGCTTCTGCACGTCCCACGGTGAAGGGCCTACGGTCACGCCGTCCATGTAGCGCCCGACGAAGACCGGGCACAGGTCCGGCTCATCCACGTCGACGCGGAGGTGCTCGGCGGTGTCATCGCCCGACTCCTCCACGGAGAGGTCCGGCCAGTGCAGCTTCGCGCCGGTGGCGGGCGG
>CAYZDQ010000305.1:1513-3814 GCA_964476955.1 uncultured Anaerolineaceae bacterium | reverse complement strand
AGCCGAAGACGCCCTCGTCGGTCTCGACCTTGACGATGAGCTGGTTGCGCGCCCCGATCCAGACGGAGTAGGGACGGATGGCGGTGATCTTCATGCGAGTGATGCTCCCTGGTCGCCTACAGCGGCTCGACCTCCTGCACGCGTGGCCACACGATGGCCTCCTGCAGCCAGAGATGCTGCGTCAGCCGGCAGCAGTGGAGGGCCAACTCGCCCAGCTCCGTGGGCTGGATCGACACGGCGCGCACCTCATCGCTGGCTTCGCGCAGTCCTGCTGCTGCGGCGAAGTCGGTCGGGCCCCACGAGGGGATGACCAGGGTGGCGCGGGCGCCGCGGTCGCGCAGCTCGTTGTACAGGCACTTCGTGAACTGGTGCAGCCCACCCTTGGCCGCGGTCACTGCTCCCCCTCTTGAGTCCGCTGGATCGTCTCCCGATCGAGAGCCTCCCTGCCGGCGATGATAGGGCCAGCGAATGCCACGAGCAGCCCGCTGGGCCATCGACGGAGTCCCAATAACCGACCGCACGTCGCGTGCCTCTGCGCGTCGGGTATGTTCCACAGGGCCGAGCAGGTCGCGCGAGACAGCGACAGCCCCCGCGTCCCGCCGACCGTGGCGGTGCGCAGGCGAGGAGATCCAGACAAGAGGTGAGTATGCGTTTCGCCCTGATGATCGAACCCCAGCAGGACGTGGCCTGGTCGACGCACGTCGAGATCGCGCAGCGAGCCGAGGCCGCCGGCTTCGAGATCCTCTACCGGTCCGACCACTACGAGTCGTTCCCGGGCCCGGCGGGCAAGCGCACGACCGACGCCTGGGCCACGATCGCGGGCCTCGTGCGAGAGACCTCGAGCCTTCGGCACGGGACGATGGTGTCGCCGGTGACCTACCGACACCCGGCCAACGTGGCCAAGGTCGTGGCCACGGTCGATGAGATGAGCGGAGGTCGGGTCGAGCTCGGCCTGGGCGCCGGTTGGAACGAGGTCGAGCACAGCCGCCACGGCCTGGCCTTCTACGACCGCGTCACGCGCATCGAGATGATGGAGGAGCAGTTCCAGATCGTGCGCGGCTTCTGGAACGAGGAGCCGGGCTGGTCATTCAAGGGCGAGCACTACACGGTCGACGACACGCAGTACGCGCCGAAGCCCGTGCAGCAGCCGGGGATCCCGCTGATCATGGGCACCATCGGCGTGCCGCGAGGGCTGCGCACGGCCGCGCGCTGGTCCGACCACCTGAACCTCAACACCGTCGACCCGATGGGCACGGCCGAGGCCCTCGGTCGCTTCCGTGAAACGTGTGCGGCTGAAGGCCGCGACCCGGGCGAGGTCATGACCTCAGTGCTGTGTGCCGTCGCCATCGGCTCCGACCGCACTGAAGCCGACCGACGCATCGCCGCTATCGTCGAGACCATGGAGCTCGAGAGCGCCGCGTCCCTCACGGCCGAACGCGGGGGCTCCTGGGCTGTCGGCACACCGGACCAGGCGGTCGGCACGATCAGAGCGTATGCCGACGCGGGTGTCGACATGATCGTGCTCCAGGACTTCCTGCCCCACGACCTCGACTACGTGGACCTGCTGGGCGCCCTCGCCAAGGAGTGGGCCGCCTGACTGGAAGGCCACCGCTCCATGCGCGGCAGCGGAAGCCAGTCCCTCGCTGAGGAGGCGCTCGCTGAGGGGTGAACAGCACACTCCCGCGGTCGCCAGCCATTCCGCCTTGTGTATCCCCTGCTGGCGCTCTCCGAGGGTGACGCCGCTACGCGATTCGCGTACCCTGCGGGTTCATGATTTCGCGGATCGATCGGCCAAGGCACATCGGCTTGGCGTTCGCGCTGGTCGGGACGATGTCCCTGATCCTCGCGAGCCATGCCGGCGGGGCCTCGGCGGCGAACGTGCCCCCGGCCGATGACTTCACCGTCGCCATCGGCGACGTCGTCTCCGATCAGATCCCCGGTCCCGGCGCGGGGGCCATCGAGACCCCCGGCGTCCGCGATGTCTATCGCTTCAGCGCGACGCCCGGGCAGGAGGTCTTCTTCGACGTCCAGCACCACAGCGGCGTGGCCAGCCTCGACTGGGCGCTCTGGGTGCCGGGGTCGGCGTCGGACCAGGACCCCGCCAGTCGCGCCGACGACACGCTCGTCTGGCGGAGCTGCCTGGGCTGCTCCGAGGTCGGATCGCTCGTGCTCGACGAGCAGGACTACATCATCGAGGTCGGCGAGGCCGACGACGATGCCACCGGCACGTACCAGTTCCAGCTCGTGAACGTGCCCCCGGCCGATGACTTCACCGTCGCCATCGGCGACGTCGTCTCCGAT
>CAYZDQ010000305.1:0-1413 GCA_964476955.1 uncultured Anaerolineaceae bacterium | reverse complement strand
GAGGCCGACGACGATGCCACCGGCACGTACCAGTTCCAGCTCGTGAACGTGCCCCTGCCTTCGCCGGCACCAACGGCCCGTCCCGTAGTCCCGGGCGAGATGGTGATCAGCACGTCAACAGCAGATCAGAGAGCCGACGCTGTCTTTGACTTCGATGACTTGGGAACGACCCGCAGCATCGGCGCCAACGAGTCGTTCAGCGCGAAGCTGACCTTCGACACCGATGAACCGGTCATCCGCGAGGTCTTGCTCAAGACCTCACCCCCAGGCTGGGACCTTGTGAGCGTCGAGTGCGACGATGCCGAGAGCACCTCGATCAGCGGAGGCTCCGTATCCGATGGGAGCGCCACCTACAGGGTCGAACCTGGTGAGGCGGTGCGGTGTGACTTCGCGTTCAGTAGTGGAGGACCTGGGGATGGCCCCGAAGGACCTGGAGATGGCCCCGGCTCGGTCGACGAGGACTCGCAACGACTCCTGCCACTCCCGGGCGAATGGAGGGTGGTGAACGTCTCGGCCGCTATGGTTTGCGGCGGTCAGACCATCGACCTGGCCAAGTCGCCGCCGGGGCTCGTGGCACTCGAGGTCCGGCGTGGCGGGGATCGGCTGATCGGCACGGGTACACACAAGAGCAGGAACAAGCAGCTGACGCTCAACGCCAAGGGTGAGGATCGCTTCGAGGGGAAGCGCAAGGAGAAGACACAGGGCAAGAACGTCACCTTCAAGTACACGTATCGCGTCGTGTCCCCACAGAAGATGGTTGGCTCAGCGACGGCGAAGATCAAGGCTCAGGGCGCCAACTGCACCTTCACCCGCCGATTCGAGATGACCTACCAGGGGCCAGGCTAGGGCGGGATGCCCGCAATCAACAGGGGGTAGCGCCAGGATGTTCGAGGTTATCTACTAATCCTTGACCGGGAACACCCCCACCACCGTCGGTCCATGTCCAAGGCGGCGTCGGCGGTCGTTCGCCGATGACCCCAAATCTAGGCGGTGCGTGGCCGTGGCTGCGCGGAGGCGATCGAAGGCATCAGGTCCACGCTCGGAGCAGGGAATCGGGCGGTCGATCGTCCGGGCGTGTCCGCCGGTCGGAGGTGATCGCGCATCCGGGCCGAGACTGACATACCCGAGTCCCAAGGCCGGCTGTCAGCGTGGCCACAAGGGAGTGGCTGCTCCGCCCAGACGGACGGCGTGGACTCGGCCTCGATCGCCTCGATGACCTCGGGGCGGCTCGATATCCACCAGGTCATCGTTTCTGAGCCTGACCCCGGCGCGAACGGGTAGGGCTCATAACGGTGGATGGTCGTGAAGCCGCACAAGGACACGGCCGAGCGGAGGAACCCGCCCCCGCCCATGAAGCCCTAGACAGAGTCCGTGATGATGGGTGCGACGGTATCGGGGTCCACGAAGAGCGAC
>CAYZDQ010000304.1:0-3815 GCA_964476955.1 uncultured Anaerolineaceae bacterium | reverse complement strand
GCTCCCGGGCCCGACGGGGGCGGAGCGGCCGCCGTCGGCGGTGCGCCGGGGGGCGATGATGTGGCGCCCCGTGGCCGTGCCGGCGGGATCGTGGCCCCCGGGGCGGACGGACTGCCCGCATGAGCGCCGAGCCGACGACACCGCTGCCCTCGCTCCTGTTGGTGGAGGACGAGTCGGCCAACCGGGCCCTCGTGCGGGCCATCGCCGCCCGGGGCCAGCGACAGGGCGTCGGTCCCTTCGAACTGGTCGAGGCGACCTGTCTGGAGGAAGCTCGCACGCTGTTCTCGAAGCGCCGCTTCCGCACGGTCCTGCTCGATGTCCGGCTGCCCGACGGCAGCGGCCTCAAGCTCGCCGAGGAGATCCGGGCCCGTCCCGGCGAGCAGCCCTGGATCATCGTCATGAGTGCCTCGGTCCACGGCGCCGACCAGCAGCGCGCCATCACCGCGGGTGCCGACCTCTTCTTGGGCAAGCCCATCAAGGCCGATCACGTCATCAGCATCCTGGAGCAGGTGCTGGCCGAGGATGCCACGCTGGTCCACAGCGGATCGACGGGGGTCGAAGCGGCCGCCGGCAGGGCCCGACCGCAAGGTATCGCGACACAACGGACGTGACCACGTCACTGGGCGCTCGTTCGGAGCCAGCTGGTCGACATCCCTGGCGATCGGACATCCGGATGCTCTTGCGGGCGCTCCAATACGGCGAGACCGATTTCTCGAGACTCGGCCGTTGGCTGCTGGTGTTCCTCATCATCTTCCCGACGGTCGCCATCGTTTCTCGCGAAGCCATCGTCGAGGCCGGCGTCCTGTCCTCCTTCCACAGCTCGATCATCACGGGCCTTGCCAGCGTCGGCATGATGAACCTGATCGTCATGCTCCTCATGCTGCAGGTGCTGCGTGTCGAACGGTCACGTGACCGGGCAAAGCGGGAGGCAATCACGGCCCTTGCCACCGCCGAGGCCGCCAGCCGGGCCAAGAGCGAGTTCCTCGCGAACATGAGCCACGAGCTGCGCACGCCGCTCAACGCCATCCTCGGCTTCAGCGAACTGATGCGCGGGGAGGAGCGGGGCGAGGACGGCATGCTCCACGTCGATCCCGCCTGGGCGGCCCACATCCAGGAGGGCGGCGAGCACCTGCTCGAGCTCGTCAACGACGTGCTCGACCTCTCACGCATCGAGGCTGGGCGGCTCGAGCTCGTCCTCGAGACGATCGACGTCGGGGAGGCCATCGGCTCGTCGGTCGAGCAGGTCCGTCCGCTCGCCGAGGCGAAGGGCCAGACCATCAGCAGCGCGCCACTGCCCGAGCGGGTCCCCATCGAGGCCGACCGGACCCGGCTCGGACAGATCGTCCTGAACCTGCTCAGCAACGCCATCAAGTACACGCCCGAAGGCGGCCGCATCGACGTCGCGCTGGCCCCCCGAGGGGCAGACCTCGCCATCTCGGTGACCGACACCGGCATCGGCATCGAGCCCGAGGACCAGGCGCGCATCTTCAGCGAGTTCTGGCAGGCCGGCGCGGTCGGCACCGCCCGCGAGGGCATCGGCCTGGGCCTGGGCCTCGCCCGCCGGCTCGTCGAGGCCCACCACGGACACATCGAGGTCGCCTCCACGCCTGGTGAGGGCAGCCGCTTCACGGTCGTGCTGCCCGAGCGGCAGCCGGACCTGACCGAGGCCGGCGTGGAACCGGTGGTCGAGGCTGACGCTCCCGGGCCCGACGGGGGCGGAGCGGCCGCCGTCGGCGGTGCGCCGGGGGGCGCGACACGAACGGCAGAGTCCTCCCTCAACTACGGTCGAAAGCCACCCCGCGATCACGCAGGCTGACCCAGGCTCCATGGCCGACCACGAGATGGTCCATCACGGCGATATCCAGCAGCCGGCCCGCGGCCACCGCCTCCGCGGTCATGTGCAGGTCGTCCGGGCTGGGCGCAGGGTCACCCGAAGGGTGGTTGTGGACGAGGATGAGCCGCGAGGCGTGAAGCCGCACCGCGTCGCGGAAGAGCTCAGCGATGCGCACGAGCGCAGCTGAGACGTTGCCTCGGTAGATGGTGGGCATGCCCAGCACGCCGTTGCGGGTATCCAGCAGCACTACCCGCAGCTCCTCGCGCTGGAGGTGTCCCAGCTCCGCAGTCAGGCGCGAGGCGAGGTCACGCGGACCGCGGATGGTCCAGCGTCCGGCGGGCCAGTCCACGACTGCCCGCCGACCGAGCTCGAAGGCCGCGGTCAGCTGCGCGGCACGAGCCGGACCCACGCCGGGCACGCGCTCGAGCTCGCGAGGCGAGGCCTGAGCCAGGCCGTTCAGTCCGTCGCAGCGGACGAGTGCGTCCTCCGCCATGACCGCGGCCGAGACCTGGCGGGATCCCGACGACCACAGCAGGCCGATGAGCTCCGCGGACGAGAGCCCCGCCGGTCCGCGGGCCACGAGTCGCTCACGTGGACGCTCGGCCGGCGGCAGCTCGCGCACCGAACGGCGCGCCAGCGCCTGGTCGCTGGGGTCCATGGCGTTCCTCGTCGTGGTCCGGCGGCCTCAGTGGAGCCACAGCAACGTGGCGCCTCCGGGTCCGGACGACGGAGCCCGCCGATTCCCCCGCCATCCGGTCCCGAAGGCAAGGCTGACTCTAGGGAGCGACGCTTCGCCGGCGCTTCGTCGCCGCTTGGCTGCGGTTATGTGGACCCGGGCGTCCGATCTAGGCGGAAGGCCAACCTGGGTCGCCCGGCTCGGGCAGCTTGCTCGCGAGGAAGGCCAGGGTCAGCAGGAACGCGTTGTAGCTGATGTGGCCGGCTATGGCCGCCATCAGGCCAGGGCGCAGGAACAGCCAGCCCAGCACGAACGCGACGGGGATCAACACCACCATCTGCAGCAGCGCCTGCGAGACACCGGTGACGAAGTCGACGCCGGCGATGTTGGCGATATGGACGAGCGCGAAGAAGAGCGAGGCCCGGATGAGCGCGCTGCGTTCGCCCAGGTCACGCAACCAGGCGGTGAGCGCGAAGCCGCGGAAGAAGAGCTCCTCTCCGACCGGGATGATGATCGCGGCCGCGAGCGTGACCATGAAGCCGTCAGCCACGGTCTCGCTGAGCGGCAGCACCTGTGGCGCGTCGACGCCCAGCAGCAGGCCCACGATCCCGCCCACGACCACGAGGCCGAAGGTCACCGGCACCATCACACCCACTGCCACAGCGATGCCGCGCAGGACGATTCGGGCCTGCGCTCCCGACCATGTCGGCCAACCCATGTCCCGCCACGAGAGGGCGCTGGTGCGCACCGCGAAGAGCCACACCGCGAGGGCGTAGCCCGCCGCCTGGACCACGCCGATGCCGAGGAAGCTGAAGGGCTGCTCGGGGTCGACGCCGAGCACGGTCAGCAGCACCAGGCCGATGAGCGACATGGCGAAGAAGTAGGCGCCGAAGACGAGCAGTGGCGATGGGCCGCGATAGCGTTCCGGGTCGCGTGCCGCGCGTTCGAGCACCTGCGAGCCGGCTCCTGCCGCGAGACCCAAGGTCACGGCCAGGGCGCCGGCACCGATGAGCAGCGTGCTCGCACGGCTGTCGCTGGCCATGGGCCCGAGCACGAACGTGACCGCCAGTCCGGCCACGGTGAGGATCCAGGCCACGAGGTACAGGCCCGGCGCGCGCCGGCCCTCCAGGGTGAAGATGCCGCCTCCGGGAGGGCCCTCGAGCGCAGGCGCATCCGGGCCAGGGGCGGGGTCGTGGTCGGACGGCTGCCCGGCGGGCGCGGGGCCGGTCACGGTCTCGGTGTCGTGCTAGATCCCGGTCGGGGTCTGGGCGCCGCTACCAGGCTGAGCACCGGAGTTCGGGGCGC
>CAYZDQ010000303.1:0-3817 GCA_964476955.1 uncultured Anaerolineaceae bacterium | reverse complement strand
CGGCCGGACGAGGGGCTGGGGCTGCGGGACCTGGTGGCGGCCGCGGACCGGGCGTGCTGGAGCGTTAGCTGGTGTGGGCGTGTCGTTCACGCCCGTCATCATGCCGTGTTGCGCGGCTCTCCGGTCGGTGTCGCCGGCATGATCACTCCCACGCGTGCGCCATTGCCCTTGACGTTCTCCGCGAACGCCTGCCCGCCGAGCGCCTCGGCCAGGTCGCGCACGATGGCCAGCCCCAGGCCCGAGCCTCGATTCGTTCTTGAGGGGTCGGCACGGTAGAAGCGATCGAACACGTGGGGCAGGGCGGCGGCCGGGATACCCGGCCCATCGTCGACGACCGCGAGCGAGATGCCAGCGGAAGTCGACTCGACCCCGAGCCTGACATGCCCACCGGGCGAGGGCGCGTGGGACAGCGCGTTGTCGATGATGTTGCCGAGGATGCGGTCGAGCGCGTCGCGATCGGCGGTGAGGGTCGCGCGTACGGCATCGTCCGCAACGGCCAGTTCCTGCCCACGGGCCTCGGCTTCGGTGGTGAAGCGCTCGACGGCGCTTTGGGCTACCTCCAGGCTGTCGATCGACTGCAGACGCAGTGGAGGTCCGGCCACGCCAGGGACGGTGAGATGATCCAGGTCGTCGAGCATGCGTTCGAGGCGGCCGGCTTCGTCCGAGATGGCATCTGCGGCACGCTCCGCGACCTCGCCGCTGGCCGTGCCGTCCTTGAGGGCCTCGCTGAAGCCGCCGATCACGGTCAGCGGCGTGCGCAGGTCGTGGCGGATATCGGCCAGAAGCTGACGCTGTGCCTCGCGCGTGGCGCCGACCTCGGCCGCCATGGCGTTGAACGCGGCACTGGCTTCGGCGACCTCGATGGGTCCGGTCGTCGGGAGCGGCTCGGGCACCTTGTCGGTGGCCACGTCGTTGGTCGCATCAGACAGGCGCCGCAGCGGACGAGTGACCGAGAGGCTGATGCCGGCTGCGAGCGGGATGCCCACCATCAGCAGCACGATGCCCGCGACCGCCAGCGCCTGGAGGAGGTCGGCCGTCGCCTGCTCCGCGGAGTCGTCCGTGCGAGCGAGCATGATGAGAGGCGGGGAGTTGCCGCCCCGGGCAGGTCCGAAGATCGGCGTCGTGGCATACACGACCTCGCCCAGACCCTCGATCTCGATGGTCCCGGTGGCGACCTGCCCGCGGACGAGATCGGCATCGATCCTCGGTACCTCCGCCAGCACGCTGGCAGTGCCCTCTTCGGGGTTCAGCACGAGTGAGTTCCGGCCCTGGACGATGACCATGGAGACGTGTGCCTGCTCGATGTCCTCGCGGAAGGTCTCGAGGAAGTCCTCGAACTCTTCACTCGCCTGAACTCCACCAGTGCGGAGGCGCTTGATGATCGTCGAGCGCGTGCCCTCCGGGCGCGGTGCCCCTCCCGGGATCTGCGCTCGGATCGAGCTGGCCCAAGGCACGGTCAGCTCCGTGACGGCCCCGGTGATGGCATCGCGATGCAGATCGCGAAGCGCGAGCCAGAGCGTCCCGCCGAGCGTCAGCAGCGTGACCAGGCCGAAGACCAGGAGCGTCAGCCCGATACGCCCGCGAAGCGTGCTCACCCGAGGCGGGCCCTTGGCGGAGGTACGAGTCGATAGCCGACGCCCTTGACCGTCTCGATCGGCGGGCTGTCCTCGCCCAGCTTGCGGCGAAGCTCGGAGATGTGGACGTCGACGGTGCGCGTCTCGCCGGGGAAATCGGTGCCCCACACGCTCGAGAGCAGGTCGTCGCGGCTCCACACCACGCCGGGGTCACGCGCGAGCGCGGCCAGCAGGTCGAACTCACGTGGGCGCAACTCCAGGCGCCGCTCACCGACGTAGGCCTCCCGACGGCGCGGGTCCACGCGCAGGTCGCCGACGTCCATCGGTCGCGAACCTCGTAGGGTAGGGTCGGCGCGCCGAAGGATGGCCTTGACACGGGCCACCATCTCGCGCGGGTTGAAGGGCTTGGTGAGGTAGTCATCGGCGCCCAGTTCGAGTCCGACGATGCGGTCGATGTCCTCGCTGCGCGCGGTGAGCATGAGGATCGGCGTCTCGCCTCGTCGGCGGATCTCTCGGGTGACCTCGGTGCCGTCCATCTTCGGCATCATCAGGTCGAGGACGACCAGGTCGGGGTCCACGCGATCGTGCTGATCGAGTGCCTCCTGCCCATCGCGGGCCTCCACCACGTTGTAGCCCGCCTGCTCGAGATACAGGCGCACGAGCTCGAGGATGTTGCGTTCGTCATCGACGATGAGGATGGTCTTCACCGCGCGAGCATAGCCGGGCAGGTTGCGTCGATGGCTGCGCCCGATGTCAGCGCCATGTAAGGACGCGGCGCAGCTAGGCTAGGTGGATGTCCTCGATCCAGGTACGCCAAGTCGATGTGCTTCGCCCCTCCGCGGAGGCTGCTGGCGCTGGCTGGGCCCTTCGAGTGCAAGCTGCTCGTGAGCAGATCGAGCGGCTGCGTGAGGTCGATGAGCCTGCCGACTTCTACAAGCCCATGGCGCAGCGCTTCGGGCAGGATCCGCGCCGCACGGACGACCCCGCGCTCGACGTTCTCCGGTCGCTCGCTGATGCTGGCGAGACCTGGCTGGACATCGGCTCCGGCGGTGGACGCTACGCGCTGCCGCTGGCTCTGCGGGTCGGGCAGGTCCATGCCGTGGACCCATCGCCCTCGATGCTCGATGTGCTGCGTGCCGGCATGACCGAGCACGGGATCGGCAACATCGAGGTCAGCGAGGGTTACTGGCCCGATGCAGGTGGGGACGTTCGGGCCGATGTCGTGCTGATGGCACACATCGGCTATGCCGTGGAAAGCTTCGCCGGCTTCCTCGACGCCGCCGAAGCTGCGGCCACTCGCCGCTGTGTGCTCGTGATGCGGTCGAGCGCGAGTGCACGCGCGAGCCAGATCCTCTGGCCGGAGATCCACGGCCAGGACCGCGTGGCCTATCCGATGCTGCAGGAGGCGCTGGTGCTGCTGATGGCGCGAGGCGCGGTGCCGGAGGTCACGCTCGTCGACCGCGGAGCGTGGGGCGACGCCACTCGCGAGAGCCTCTTCGCGTCCGCGCGCCGCATGCTGTGGCTACGCCCCGGCTCGGACAAGGACCGCAAGCTGAAAGCGCTCATCGACGAACGAGCCACCGAGCGCGAGGGCAAGTGGGAGGTGGACTGGTCCCCGATGCTGGACGGCGTCGTGACCTGGGAGCCCACGCGCTGAGCCACGATCCCGCCGCTTCGGTGCCGTGGTGGCGCCAGGTCTCCGGCGCTGGCGCACGGTCCGTGGCGGCGCCCTCGGCGCATCATGACGCGGCGCCGATTGTGATGCCCCCTGCGCCTGACGCGACCGAAGACCGACACGCCTTCGGTCGCTTGATGCAACCACAGCCTGAACTGGAGGCACGGGCGCTGGTCGATGCCGGGGGCGCATCGTCTGACAGCTGACAGGTCACCTCCGCCATGGGCACCGGTCCGGTGAGGCGCCGGCGGCATCACGAGGCGAGCTCAGAGGACGCAGCACGGGCGGCATCACGAGGCGAGCTCAGAGGACGAGAATGCCGCTCCCCGACGGCAACCTCCCGGCCCGGAGCGCGGCTCCGACCTCGCTGGCTGTCGTAGGGAAGGTGCTGATGAGTGCGGGGCGGTGCTGGGCCAGCACTCGCCGGTTGTGCCGTGTGTCGGAGGCCACGAGGACCATGCGATCGACGCCGCTGTCCCGAAGCTTGGCCTCGCAACGTCGCTGCAGAGCCTGGATGTCGTGGATCCGTGTCTCCGCATCGATCCCGATGGAGCCAGGACCGTCCAGC
>CAYZDQ010000302.1:0-3838 GCA_964476955.1 uncultured Anaerolineaceae bacterium | reverse complement strand
CCGGCCGTATCTCCTCCCTCCTGAGAACGCACCGAGGGCCGTTCTTCCTCCTCCAGGCCCCCGGTGCGTCCTCTTGTGTGGCGCAGTCACCTGAGCACGAGAGAAGGCCCCGTCCCTGTGGACGGGGCCTTCTCTCGTGGTCGTGGGTACCGGTCGTTACTCGGTGACGTCGACCGTCATCGTCTCGTTCTCGCTGTAGCCGTAGTGGAAGACGTATCGACCGGGTAGATCACCCGCCGTGAAGTGGATCCTCAAGCGCTCGACGGTCTGCTCAGTGATCGGTGCCTCGACCTCGTCCACGGGGTCGGCTGTGACCGTTGTACCAGAGGCGCCCTCCGGGCCTTCGACCCACCATCCACCGTGTTCGTGGACGCCGTTGTAGAACACGCCCCTGGCCAGGATCGTCGGGCCATCGGGGACCGTGGTTCCGGTTAGCTCGGGCACCGGTCGCAGCACGATGTCGCCGCCCCACTGGTTCTCCTCCCTGGGCCTTCCTGGTCCCGGAGGCCACGCTGGCCCATCGGCTGGTGCGAGCCAAGCGCAAGATTCGCGACGCCGGCATCCCCTACCGGGTACCGCCCGACCACCTGCTGCCCGAGCGGCTGGAGGGCGTGCTGCGGGTGCTGTACCTCGTCTTCAACGAGGGCTATGACGCGTCCTCGGGCGACGCCCTCACGCGCACCGATCTGTCTGGCGAGGCGATCCGCCTGGCTCGCGTCCTCGCGGAGCTCATGCCTGACGAGACCGAGGTGGCCGGCCTGCTGGCACTGATGCTGCTCACCGATGCCCGGCGCGAGGCGCGGGCCGTGGCTGGAGAGATCGTCCTGCTCGAGGACCAGGATCGCTCGCTGTGGGATCGGCGCGTCATCGAGGAGGGCCGTTCGTGGCTGGACGCGGCCTGGCGTACAGGGCAGCCGGGCACGTACTCGCTGCAGGCCGCCATCGCCCTCACCCACGACACCGCGCCCGACTTCGAACAGACCGACTGGCAGCGGATCGTGGCGCTCTGCTCGACACTCTCACTGGTGGAGCCGAGCCCGGTGGTGGAGCTCAACCGAGCCGCAGCCGAAGCGCACCTACTCGGTCCGCAGGCCGCACTGAAACGGATGGACTCCGTGGCCGAGCCGCTGGCGGGCTACGCTTACCTGCACGCGTCGCGCGCCGAGATGCTGCGCCGGCTGGGCCGCGAGGGCGAGGCCGCCGAGGCCTACGGCCGCGCGTTCGAGCTGGCTGGCAACGCGAGCGAGCGTCGGTTCCTGCAGGCACGCCTGGAGCTGCTGCGTCCGGAGACGTAGGCGCCGCGAAACCGGGCAGGCGCGCGATTCGGGAAGGCGCGGTAGGCTCGCGCCGGATGCGGTGCCGCGCCGCACGACCGGAGGACGCAGATGGATCGAAGCGCGCGCCTCCTGGCGCCCTTCCTCGCGCTGATGATCGCGACCGTGGGGTCGCTGGCTACGCCCGCGCCTGCCGGGGCCAGCGAGCCTGATGAGCCGCCGCCCTTCCGGCACAGGCACTTCGACCTGGTGGATCTGCCCTTCGATCGCCTGCCCTGGACCAGCGACAAGCCTCCCGTCCTCGACGTCCCGCCGCCGGTGGACAAGAAGGGCATCGCCCTCTTCCGCTGGATCGACGATGCGCTCTACTACCGGCCGGGCTCGGTAGCCATCAACGGCATGAAACGCATCGATGCCTTCCGCGACACCGGTGACCGGCGCCAACTGGAGCAGGCGCTGGTGCAGGCGGATCATCTGCGCGAGATGGCCATCGTGGATGACGACGCCTGGTGGCTGCCGTTCCGGTTCGACTATCCACCCGAAGGCCTGACGGCCCCCTGGTTCAACGCCATGTCACAGGGGCTGGCGCTGTCGTTCTTCGTGCGCCTGCACCGGGTCACCGGCGACGACCGGCATCTCGAGGCGGCAGAGCGCATCTTCGAGAGCTTCCGTCGCTTCGGGCGACGCAAGGGCGGGGGTGATCGACCGTGGGTGGCCTACATCGCCTCCGGCCGCTACCTCTGGCTCGAGCACTATCCCAGCGACCGGCCCGACCACGTGCTCAATGCCCACCTCCACTCGCTCATCGGGTTGTACGAGTACTGGCAACACACGCGCTCACCGGAGGCGCGGCGGCTCCTGGAAGGCGCGCTGACCACGATGCGCGACCGAGCGGGTCTCTACCGGCGTGAGGGCAAGGTCAGCATCTACGGGTTGCGCAGCCGCACGAACCATTACAAGTACCACCAGATCCACATCTGGCAGCTGCGCCTGCTGAGCCGCATGACGGGCGACCCCTACTTCGGCGAGCTGGGCGATGCCATGGCATCCGACAAGCGACCCAAGCGGGACGTAGCTGGCGAGCCGGCCCTGAGCACCACCCGCATCGTGCCCAGCGGGGCGCCGCAGTCTCGCCGCCTCTCGCACTATCCGCTGGTGGCACCGTCGCTCGAGCGAGCTGCCTGAGCGACTACTCGCTCGTGACGCGACCGAATGGGCGGGCGCTGATGTCGCCCCAGACTCCGGACCTGACATAGACGTCGGCGCGGGCGATCGCCAGCGCTGCTGCCTCGTCCTCAGCGCGGACCAGCAGGATCGACGAGGTCAGCTCGTCGCTGTAGGCGCCGGCCTCGATGATCGTGCCCTCTGCCCGCAGCGCAGCCACACGGCCGAGATGCTCCGCGCGGACGGCCGGACGCTTCTCGGCTGCCTCGGCGGTGTACTGCGCCTCTACCAGGAACACGGACTCGACCTTCACTCCGGCCGGGATCTCGCTCATCGTTGGTCTCCTCGGGTCGTCATCAAGCGGATTGCCCCCACACCGTACGATGTGCGCCTCATGAGTGTCCTGTCGCGTCTGTCGTTGGCACTGCTGGTCGTACTCGCCGTGGGCGGCTGCAGCGTGCTCCCATTCCTCGCGCCGGCGACCCAGGAAACCGTGGCTGAGCCGGAAGGACGCTATCCGGATGTGCTCGCGGTGGAGCTGCGCCCGGCCGGGGAGCGCCTCTACGACGTGGCCGTGACCATCTCCTCCCCCTATGACTCGCCGGCACGCTATGCCGATGGCTGGCGGGTGCTCGATCCCGACGGGGCCGTGCTCGGCACGCATACGCTGATGCACGACCACGCTTCGGAGCAGCCCTTCACACGCACGCAGCGGGGCCTGCACATCCCGGCCGGCATCGAGACGGTGACGGTCGAGGGGCGTGACCAGGCCAACGGCTTCGGTGGTGCCACGGTCACGGTCGACGTGCCCGCATGAGGCTGCCCGTCGCAGGGATCGCAGCCGGCACGGCGGCGCTGCTCGCGTGCGGCGCGGTCCTGGCAGAGGAGCACCCGGCCGACGTCTGCCTGGAGGTGGCCGTCGGCTCGGTGGACACCGACGAGTGGACCGCCGTGGCCGCCAGCCTCAGCCAGACGGTCGCCGAACGGACGGCGCTCTTCCCGTATCCGTCGTTCAACCTCGAACCCTCTCGGCTCGACATCAGCAGCGGGCACCTGCGGGAGGAGCGGGGCTACGCGTCCTGCCTCGAGCCCAGCTACGAGTGGACCGCCCGCTTCGGCCGCGCCTTCCTCGAAGCGGGCGCCGATCAGATGCTGGCGGAGGCGCCCACCACGCCTGGCATCGACTCGGCCGTGACCATCGAGTGGGACCTCGGCCCGGGACGACTACGTACCACGCTCGAGTTCGCAGGACCGTTCGACATCCCCAACGGCACCTGCTGGGTCGACGAGGAACTCTCCGTGGAAGGCGAGGCGGTGAAGGTCAGCAGTGAGCAGGGCGTACGTACGAGCCCGTTCGCCGAGGGTGCCTGTGAACGCTTCTTCGATCATCTGCCCGACGG
>CAYZDQ010000301.1:0-3856 GCA_964476955.1 uncultured Anaerolineaceae bacterium | reverse complement strand
TTCGATTTTGTAAAGGACGGCCTGTGCGGTAACGTCTGGTTGTGGCTGCATATCCCGCCAGCACCATCAGGCCACCGACCAGCTGCATGGGCGAGGGACGCTCAGCCAGGAACATGGCCGCCAGCAGGACCCCCACGACCGGCTCCAGCAGCATCAGGATGGAGGCCCTGGTCGGCCCCAGCTGACGGAAGCCCGCGAGCACGGCTGCGGTGGGGATGGCCAGCCCGATGACCGCACCCAGCACGAGCCAGAACCAGCCGCCGTTCTCGATGGGCTCGGCCAACGCCGCCGCAGAGCCACCGAGCACAGCCACGGCGATGTAGCCCACGGCCGCCACCGAGGTGATCGTGGCCGCCGCCTGGCCGGAGGTCAGCGACGGGTAGCCGCGGCCGGCGATGAGGGCATAGACCGCCTGGAACACGGCCCCGGCGAGGCCCAGCACGATGCCGATCATCTCGACCTTCACACCCTGTTGCCCCAACGTCGGTGCGAGCACCATCAGCAGCATGCCTACGATGGCCAGCACCAGCGCGCCGACGCGCACCCGCGTGAGGGGCTCCCCGTAGACGCGCACGGCAGCCAGCGCCACCATCACCGGGAAGGTGTAGAAGCAGATGAGCACGACCGCCACCGAGGTCTGCTCGAAGGCCGAGAAGAGGGCCAGGTTGGTCAGCACGGTCATCAGCGCCACGGCCACGATCTGGGCCCGATGGAGCCCCGTCAGCGCGCCCAGCCGCAGGGCTGCCATGCGCTGGCTGCGGATGAGCACGGCTACCGAGATGGCGAGGATGGCGGCGCCCAGCACCGAGCGCCAGGTGACGAACGTGACCGTGCTGATGCCCGCGTCAGCAGCGAAGCGAGCCACTGTGGGCAGCGTGCCGTAGCCGATCGCCGCCAGGACCACGAGGCCGGCCCCGGTCATGGCATAGCGGCCGGTGCCGGGCGCGCTCAGGACTCGGTCGCTTCCCGTGCCTCGGAGCGGCGTCCCCACAGCACGATGTCGGTGAATGGCACCCGGATCACCGTGAAGACCTCGGTCGAGACCAGGAATCCGGCCAGCAGGAAGAGCACGCTCAGGAGCTTGCCCAGCTGGAACCACTCGGTCGAGCCGAACCGGTTGAGGCTATCGGTCACCGCGGGGATGAAGGCGCCGATGGCGATGAGCAGGGTGGCGGGCACACGGCTGTTGATGTTGCCGGTGAACAGCGCCTTGAGCGCGCCGGGCAACGAGGCCACGAAGTTGACCACGATGGCGATCGGGCTGATGAGCAGGTTGAACATGAACTGGTCGCCGGACTGGCCGGGGTCGAGGGAGTACGCGAGCACGCGCTTCTTGGGCATGAACACGTAGGCGCTGAAGAGCGCGCCGAGGATGAGGGCGAAGGCGCCGGTGACGTTCATGAACGGCGTCAACAGCCGCAGCTCGGGCGGTAGGAGCACCGCGATCGGCACGCCGGTCTCCGGATCCAGCGCGTAGCCGGGATCCGGCAGCGCGGCCATGACCATGAGCACGATGGAGAGGACGGTGGCACCACCGACAGCCAGGAGCGCCATCCACGGCCAGCGCCAGTTCTGGAAGTAGGTCTCGATGGAGACGGCCAACGCCAGCACGGCCGCGACGAGGAAGTAGAGCATCGCAGTGGTGCTGGCATCGCTGTAGATCTCGGGGTTGCGCCGGGCGGTCAGGAAGGTGAACAGGCCCGCCAGGAAGAGACACAGCGCGAAGGCGAAGCCGAAGCGAGTGCGGCCCAGCAGGAAGGCGTTGCCGAGTCCCAGCCAGCCAGCGGTCCAGACGGCGCCGGTGAGGTACCACACACGGTAGATGGGCTCACTCCAGCCAGCGGCGGCGGCGATGGCCTCGCAGGCGACGGCGATCCCGAAGAAGAGGATGCCCAGCGCCCAGATGGCCTGGTAGCCGCGACGCCGGGTGCGCCACTGATCCAGCAGCAGGACGAAGAAGACGATCGCCAGCACAGCGGTGATCGCAGGCAGGAAGACGTTGGCGTCCATGTGTCCCCGGGTGATCGGCCCTAGGCCGGTTCGAACTCGTGATCCTCGCGATGGCTTCCGTCGCACAGGCCCCACGCCGGAGGATCGACAGGCAGCGGCGTGGGCCGCATCAGCTCTCGCACCTCGGAGAGCCGGCAGATGTAATGGCCGCGGCGCTGTGCCCACGTTCGGAAGCACTCGTCCCTGGCGTGGAACTGGTGTGGACCCGGGTTGATCGTGGCGGTCTCGGCCCAGCTGGGGGCGGCCTCACGCGCGACGTTGTCCATCACGCTCACGCGGAAGGGCGTGCCACCGATGGGCTCGTTGCAGCCGGCGCAACGCTTGGCGTCGTTCTCGTTGAACACGGTCGGGATCCGGATGCCCATGATCCGGCCGCCGCGGAATCGGGTCGCGGTCACGGGCCGATCGTAGCAGAGGGTCCGGCCGATCGAGACGCTCGGCCTGTCATCATCGGCCCATGATCGACGAGGGGGTGCCAGCGCAGTTCCCGCACGCGCGCGGCTATCTGAACACGGCCAGCCTGGGGCTGCCACCACAGCTGACCGTGGATGCCATGGCAGCCGCCCTGGCCGACTGGCAATCCGGCACTGCCACTGCGCCGAGCTATGACCGCCACGTGAACGAGGCTCGCGAGTCCTTCGCGGAGATGGTCTCCGTGCCGGCGACCGAGGTGGCGGTGGGAGCGCAGGTCTCGGCGCTCGTGGGTATGGCCGTGACGCTGCTGGAGCCCGGTTCCCGCGTGCTCGTGCCGGAAGGCGAGTTCACCTCGGTGGTGTTCCCCTTCCTGACCCGCGACGACCTCGGCCTGGAGGTCGTCAGCGCGCCCCTTGAGCGACTGGCTGACACCGTCGACCAGGGCACGGCGATGGTGGCCTTCAGCCTCGTGCAGTCCGCCGATGGTCGGATCGCCGAGCTCAGGACGATCCGCGAGGCCGCGCGTGCGGTGGGAGCCCTGACCCTGGCCGACGCCACACAGGCTGCAGGCTGGTTGCCGTTCGACGCAGGCGACTACGACCTCACCGTCACCGGCGGCTACAAGTGGTTGCTGTGCCCGCGCGGAACGGCCTTCATGACCGTGCGGCCAGAGCTGCTGGAGCGAGTCCAGCCCCTGTATGCGGGCTGGTATGCGGGCGCCGAGCCCTGGGAGTCGATCTACGGATTGCCGCTGCGCCTCGCGCCCGATGCCAGTCGCCTGGATCTCTCTCCCTCCTGGCTCTCGTGGGTCGGGTCGGCGACCTCGTTGCGGACCCTGAACGATGTCGGCACGGAGGTCATCCACGCACACGACGTCGGTCTGGCCACCATGGCCCGTGAGGCGCTGGGGCTGGAACCGAGCGCGTCCTCCATGGTCTCGCTCGAGCTCGAACCCGACTTCGATGGCTCCAGGCTCGATGGGCTGCGGACCGCCTTCCGCGCCGGCCGCCTGCGGGCCGGTTTCCACCTCTACAACACCGAAGACGACGTCGACCGGCTGGTGACCGCGATCCGCGGCTAGGGCACGTGCGTGTGCCCGTATCGTCGGCGCATGAGCGAACCATCGATGCCCCTCGGGGCCTTCTCCGTCAGCCTGGCCGTCAAGGACCTCGCCGCATCACGCGAGTTCTACGAGAAGCTCGGCTTCACCGCCGTCTTCGGAGAGCCCGAACAGGGTTGGCAGATCCTGCGCAACGGCTCGACCACGGCCGAGGCAGGCGTCGAGTTCGAATCCAGGGCGGACGATTCCACGACCGGCCCGGCATCCTTCGTCGTCCTCGACCCCGACGGCAACCCGGTCCTCGTCGACCAGCACGTCTAGTCCGAACTTCCCCCGCCGATTCGGCCTGATCCGACCCATCCTCACGCTCAG
>CAYZDQ010000300.1:0-3894 GCA_964476955.1 uncultured Anaerolineaceae bacterium | reverse complement strand
GTCGTCGAGGATCACGGCCATCCGGCGATCCTCGACTGCGCTCAGGTCGGCAAGGAACTGGGCAAGCACGACTTCGCGAGTCGAACCCATGGCGGCGACGTTGCGCAGGAGAGCCTCTGTCGATCGCCCGAATCCGGGCCATACGTCGCGCAACGCCGCGACCATGTAGCTGAGGAAGGTGATCCAATCGCCGTCCGACGGTTCCATGCGGTACCAGACACACGTATCGCGGGTCTGGAGTGCGAATTCGTTGAGGAGCGTGGTCTTGCCGTAGCCGGCCTCCGCGGAAACCAGCACCAAGCGAGCACGTGCCTGGTTCAGGAGCCAGTCCACGAGCCGGGGCCGCGACAGGATCGACCGACCTGGTGAAGCTGGGCTGATCTTGCTGGCGATGATCGACAGGCCCGAGTGGTGCGCCTCCGGCACCTCTCGATCCGCGCCGTCCCTCCAGCGCGCAGCGACATCCGCCCCGGGGTCGACGTGGAGCTCGGCAGTCGTCGGCGACTTGGTCATGCCGACATCATCGGGAGGGGCACTCATCTCCGACTTACCGCAGTGTGGATAAGTGTGGTCAGGTGCCCTCGTACTCGAAGAAGATCTTCAGCTCCACCTCGTACTCGGTGATGCGCCCGTCCTCTACCTGGGCGGTGTGGCGGACGACCTCCACCTTGCGGATGTTTCGCACCGTGGAGGCGGCTCGCGCGACGGCGTCGGAGGCGGCAACGCTCCACGACTCGGGGCTGCTACCGACCATCTCTCGGATGATGATGACGCCCATCGTGCGCCTCCTCTGATTGCTGTCTCGACTGGTGTCCTATGAGTGTAGGCGCCCAAGCACCCGTCACTCCAGGCGAGCCGGTCAGGCGAACATGGCCTCGATGTCGAGATGCCGCTCGAGCTCCCCCGCCAGCGCATCGAGCGCCTCGTCTACCGAGCGCGCATAGGACAACCCCTCATCGACCGGCAGGCCGAGCCGGGCCAGTAGCTCCACCCGGAAGCGGTCGTCGAGGAAGAGCCCGTGCACGTACGACCCGAGCACTCGGCCGTCGGCCGACTGGGCGCCCACGAGCTCACCGTCGACGGTCAGGAATGGCTCCGTGGTGCCGGTCAGCTCCGTGCGACCGCAGTGGATCTCATAGCCCGGGACATCGAGGCCGGTGCCCACCTCGGTCGCGGTGACGGTTCGCACGGTCTTGGGCGCCTCCAACACGGTGTGGACGTCGAGCAGACCCAGGCCGGGCTCCGTACCGGGGTCCCCCTCGACGCCTTCGGGATCGGCTACCGAGCGACCCAGCATCTGATACCCGCCGCATAGACCGATGACGGGTTTGCCCGATCGGTGATGAGCGGCGATCTGCCGGTCCCAGCCCTGGGCCCTGAGGAAGCGCAGGTCCGCGATCGTGGACTTGGTGCCGGGGATGATGACGAGGTCTGCCTCCGACGGCATGGCTCGTCCCGGCGGGATGAAGCGCAGCTCGATCTCCGGGTGGAGGCGCAACGGGTCTGCGTCATCGAAGTTGGCGATGCGTGAGAGCATCGGCACAACCACCACGTAGCGAGCACCCTCGCCGGCGCGCGGCCCGTCCAGCACGACCGCATCCTCCGCGGGCAGGTGGGTCATTCCCGGCAGGAAGGGCACGATGCCGTAGCCGGTCCAGCCGGTGTGTTCCTCGATGATGCGCATGCCTCCACCGAAGAGCGCGGCGTCACCCCGGAACTTGTTGACGATGAAGCCGCTGATGAGGCCTCGCTCCTCTCGCGGCAGGAGCGCGTGCGTGCCCACGAGCGAAGCGATGACGCCGCCTCGGTCGATGTCACCCACGAGCACGACCGGAGTGTGGGTGGGCAGGGCGAAGCCCATGTTGGCGATGTCCCCCATACGCAGGTTCACCTCCGCCGGGCTGCCGGCGCCCTCGACGATGACGAGGTCCGCCTCCGCGCGGAGACGCTCGAACGACTCGAGCACACGTGCCAGGAGCTCCGGCTTGGCCTGATCGTAGTCGGCCGCGACGGATGTGCCCATGACCTCGCCCTGGACCACCACTTGGGCACCGATGTCGCTCTCGGGCTTGAGCAGGACCGGGTTCATATGCACGCTCGGTGGCACGCGTGATGCGACCGCCTGCAGCCACTGTGCGCGTCCGATCTCGCCACCGTCTGCCGCAACCGCCGCATTGTTGGACATGTTCTGCGGCTTGAACGGACGGACCCGGAGCCCGCGGTCCGTCATCACGCGGCAGAGCCCCGCTGCCAGTACGGACTTGCCCACGTCCGAGCCGGTGCCCTGCAGCATCAGTGCCCGGCTCACCGTCTGGCCCCCTGTGCGCGCCGGTTAGAGATACGCGCTCTCGGCGTAGTGATCCTCTTCCGCGTACGAGACGAAACGGGTCTGGCGCTTCTTGAACCAGAGCTTGGTCTCGCCGGTGGGGCCGTTTCGATGCTTGGCCAGCTTGAGGTTGATGACCTCGCCCTCCTGCTCGTGTTCGTCCGGGCCACGTTCTTTGTCGCGGTACAGGAACATGACCATGTCCGCGTCCTGCTCCAGGGCGCCCGACTCACGCAGGTCGGACAGCCGCGGCTCGCCCTTTTCTCCGCGGTTCTCCGTCTGGCGCGACAGCTGCGAGAGGGCTACCACCGGCACCTGCAGCTCGCGCGCGAGAGCCTTCAGACCACGCGAGATGTCACTGACCTCCTGCACACGGTTGGCGTCCTTCGAGGTCACGCTCGACTGCATCAGCTGCAGGTAGTCCACGAGGATGAGATCCAGCCCGGACTCGGCCTGCAGGCGGCGGGCCTTGGTGCGCAGCTCCATGGCGCTGATATTGGGCGTGTCGTCGATGAAGACCGGCGCATTGGCGAGGGTGTTCATGGCCGGGGCCATGCGCGCGAAGTCCATCTCCTCGAGGAAGCCCGTGCGGAGCCGCTGCGAGTCGATGCTCGCGACCGACGAGAGCAGGCGCAGCACGAGTTGCTCCTTGCTCATCTCCAGGCTGAAGATGCCCACGACCTTGCCCTCGTTGACGGCCGCGTGCTCGGCGAAGTTCAGGGCCAGGCTCGTCTTGCCCACCGAAGGACGGGCCGCGACGAGCACGAGGTCGGACTTCTGGAGGCCGGTGGTCAGCGTGTCCAGATCCGCGAAGCCGGTACGGATGCCGCTGATCTCACCCTTGTGCTGATGGAGATAGTCGAGGCGGTCATAGGCGCTGTGGAGCAGCGTCTTGAGCGGGTCGAAGCCGGACGAGAGTCGCTTCTCGCTGACCGCGAACAGCTCCGACTCCGCCTTGTCGATGACCTCGCTGACGTCACCCTCCTCCTCGTAGCCGTAGCCGGCGATGCGGCCGGCCGCGCTGATGAGGTTGCGCAGCACGCTCTTGCGCTCGACGATCCGGGCGTAGTGGACGACGTTGACCGCGGTCGGCGTGAGGTTGATGAGGCTGGTCAGGTAGGCCGAGCCCCCGACCTCGTCGAGCTTCTCCGAGCGTTCGAGGACCTCGCTGACGGTGACGATGTCGACCGGCTCCCGGCGCTCGAACAGCTCCAGCACAGCAGCATAGATGGCGCCATGGTGCTGACGGTAGAAGTCCTCCGGTGCCAGCAGCTCCGCCACCTCGGTGACTGCGTCCTTGTCGATCAGCAGTGCGCCCAGCACCGACTGCTCGGCTTCTACGGACTGCGGCGGTAGACGATCGATGGACAAGCGAGGACTCCGAGATCAGACAAGGCTGGATGCGGCGGGGAACTGGAGAGATGTTCGCCGCTGGGATCAGGCCCGGACAAGGCCTATCTCCACGAACTGGGACAAGACTCTCCACGATTCCTGTGGATAACCCGTGGACAAACGCGAGGAGGTGGCGTATTCGTTCCTAGTCGACCCTGCGAATGACGCCCACGAGC
>CAYZDQ010000299.1:3428-3913 GCA_964476955.1 uncultured Anaerolineaceae bacterium | reverse complement strand
ACTCCGTCGCGGCCGTGTTCACAGACACGGGTGCGGGAGGTCGCTTCGGCCGGCTTGCGACCACCGCGACCACCGCGACCACCCGCGTCGGCGGGTACGTTGTCGAGGATCGCGCCGGGCGGCAGGCCCATGACCGCGGCGCTGCTCGCGATCTCGATCGGCTCCACTTCGCGGAAGTGCTCGATGAGCGGCTGGCCCAGCTCGACCCGCTGGCCCGAGTTCGCCATCGGTCGGTCAGCGAGGTGGAGCGGCAGTCGCAGCAGGCGGCCGACTTCCGGCCGGGCAGCTGGTCCGACGAAACGGCCGGGATCCGGCGGTCCCGCCCCCTCGGCGGCAGTGGTGCGCGGCTCGGTCATCGGTCGCTCCCGATCCAAGTCGCGGCCTCCCAGCCAGCGAGGGTGGCCCGGCGTGCCTCTCCCGAGCTCGGCAGATCGAGCGGGATCGGGCGCGTGTCCACGAAGAGCCCGCCCAGGCCGCCGTTGACC
>CAYZDQ010000299.1:0-3418 GCA_964476955.1 uncultured Anaerolineaceae bacterium | reverse complement strand
CCCGAGGATGACCCCCTCGCCAGGGTCGATGCCGAGACGTGCGTTGATCCCGGGTGGCAGATCCACCAGCTGCAGCTCCCCGGGGTCGAGCCGCAGTCGCTGATCACCGAGGGCGCTGGCCACGCTCATGCTCGCGGATCCGCGACCCTGCTTGCGGGCGGCGAGCGTGCCGGTGACCACGGCGCTGCCCAGTGGCAGCAGCAGGTCGGACATGAGGTCGCCGAGCAGGCGCTGG
Organism: uncultured Anaerolineaceae bacterium; assembly: GCA_964476955.1. Taxonomy (GTDB): domain Bacteria; phylum Chloroflexota; class Limnocylindria; order Limnocylindrales; family CSP1-4; genus JAFMJV01. The sequence goes on along the minus strand of CAYZDQ010000299.1, from coordinate 3,183 downwards.
CGATCGGCCTCGACCGGCAGTGCGCCCAGCGGCGCCAGGACCCCGGCGTGGTCGTGGAGGATGCTGAGGGCGCCGGGCCGGCGGATGGCATCGAGGATGGCCACAGCGGAGGCGGCCGGGGGCAGGCCGGCGAAGGCACCACCGGAAAGCACGGTCACGTTGGCCGCCCGGGGCGCCGCGGCATCGGGGCTCTCCTCGACCCAGGCACGATCGAGCCGCTCGAGGGCCGCGCGCAGAGCGGCCAGTCGCAGCTGGGCGCCGTCGCGGTCGAGGCCGGCCCAGGGATGGAGCACCAGCTCGCGCAGGCCGTCGAGTCGAGTGGCCGGGTCACCGCCGCCGAGCGTGCACCAGCGCAGGGCATCGTCACCGAGCTCGTCGTCGGCGAGCAGGTCCGCGGGCAGCGAGCCGGCGGCGGCGAAGACGCCGTGCGCCCCCTCGCCGTGTGGTGCTGCCAAGGTCCGCGAACCGGCGGCCATGCCGACCTCGAGCGCGTCCACGCTGACCCCCAGCACGGCTGCCAGCGAGACGGCCGAGGTCCGCAGGGCGCCACGAGCATCGGCAGCTTCCGGCCCACCGGCCTCGGCCAGATGACGCCCGATCTGACCGGCCGCCTGGCGCAGGATCGTCTCGCTGGTGGCCGGTACGGCTTCGGGCGCGGGCAGCGAGAAGAGCCGGCCGTCAGGGATGCCCTCCGGACGTTCGGCGAAGGGCCCGGCGGCCACGACCGCGAGGTCGTCGCGGAAGCGGGCCAGCGAAGCCACCCGTGCCCAGAGAGCGTGAGCCGCGTTCCGCTCCTCCTCGGAGACCCCCTCACGGCCGCCCACGACGACGGCATCCGCGTCCATGTCGAGGCAGGCCTCGCCCAGCTCGACGTAGGCGGGATCCGCGCCGAAGAATCGTGCCGACACGATCCAGCCAGACGCGGCGAAGGCGCGCTCGAGTACGTCCCCGGTCTCCTCGGAGGCGGCCACCAGCACCGCCCTCGACGGGCGTCGACTGGCGACCTCCAGGCGGGACCACTCGCGCCAGGGCCCCATCGAACCGGCGATCGAGGCGTCCGTGCGAGCGACGCGCCAGGCCAGATCCTCGAGCACCGACTCGGGCTCGACCGACACCGGCCCCGCAGCGGAGGCGAGCATGCGGTAGCGGCCATCGACAGGGGCGATGAGGGCAGCGGTCGTGGCGACCGTGCCGTGGTCAAGCGTGAAGAAGGCCGGGGCGTCCTGAGTCACGCGTCAGATGGTAGCCGGGGCGAGCGAAACGGGCGCCCGTTCAGGCGTCGAGGCCGAACTCGGCGTCAAGCTCCTCGAGCCGGTCGATCAGACGCTCGATCTCGTTGTCGTCAGCCAGCAGGTCACTGGCCCAGGGATCGTCCCCGCCGAAGATGCGGCGGATGGCGGGATCGAAGAAGAGCATGCCCAGGCCATCGAGCGAGCCCGCGCCGCGATTGGCCTCCAGGAAGAGCACCGCTGGCACGGTCGCCCCGCGCAGCGCGATCTCGCGAGCGACGCTCTCGATGGCATCGCCGTCGAATCTGGCGACGTCTGGCGACTCAGGTAGATGCTCGGTCATCTCATTGGGTCGTAGCAACCCGTTGTCCCTCCTCGAGACATGTCGAACCGGCACGGCGGCGAAGCCGGGGTCCCTCTCTACCCTGGTTTCGCGACCGGTCGCGTCATGCCTGTGCCGGTGCCGGCTTGTGGTTGTCGCTGTCAGTGGTACCGGCCGATGGATGGTACACCCGGGCTAGTCTTTGAGCCATGCTCGTGAGCACTTCCCAGGCGATGGTGTTGCGCCGACGCGCCAGTTCTCCGGCGGTGATTATCTCGTCGCCCTGCGAGCCCAGCAACACGAACTCCTCGTCGTATCCCAGGTCGGGTAGATCGGTGACATCGACGGTCACGGCATCCATGGACACCCGGCCCACCAGCGGCGTCCGTCGGCCTCGCACGAGCACCTCCGCCCCCGGCTGGCTGCCGCGCAGGTAGCCATCGCCGTAGCCCACCGGCAGGACCGCGATGCGCGATGGGCGGTCCGCCGTCCAGGTGCCTCCGTAGCCCACGGTGCCACCCTCGGGCACGCGACTGAAGGCGATCGGTCGAGCCTTGAGGGACATGGCCGGACGCAAGCGGTTCGCGGCCTCGACCGCGTCGGGAGCGAGGGGCAGGCCCTCATCGAGGACACCGTATGAGGCCACGCCGGGGCGTACGAAGTCCAGGGCTGGCTCGTCACCGGTGAAGATCCCGCCCGATGCCGCGGCATGGCGCGGCGGGATCGGCAGGCGCGCCTCGCGCAGGGCCGTGGCCGCGATGTCGAAGCGCAGCAGCTGCCCATCGGAGGTGGGCGGGTCCTCCGGGCTGTGCAGGTGCGACCACAGGCCCGCCAGCTCGAAGCGCCGGTCGGCGTGGGTCGCGGCCGCGACCGCGACCACGTTCTCCGGCTGCAGGCCGCCACGACCCATGCCGGTCTCCACACCAAGGTGGATACGCACCGGCGGTCGCTCATCGCCAAGGGCGTTCTGGATGGCCTCGAAGTCGGCTGCCGACATCACCGGCAGCTCGACATCGATCTCGAGCGCCTCGGGCACCGCGGCGTGCGGCACCGGGTAGAGCATGATGATGCGCCTGGCGACATGCGGTCGGAGCGCGATGGCCTCGTCCAGCGTGGCCACGCAGAACGCGTCGACGACCGGCTCGATGAACCGGCTGACCGGGATCATGCCGTGTCCGTAAGCCTCGGCCTTGACCACCTGGGCCACGGCCGCGTCACCCACGACCGAGCGGATGAGCACGATGTTGTGACGGATGGCCTCGAGGTCGACCTCCAGCCAGGCGCCTCGGCGGTCGGTCACTCCGCTCCTCCGGCAGGAGCCTCGAACCCGAGCCGGGAGCCACCCGCTCGGAGGCGGTCGAGATGACGCCGTACGCGTGGGATCGCCGGCAGCAGATCGGTAGCCATCAGTCCGGCGTCACCCAGCTGGGCGCTGAGGTCCTGCCCTGCCCGAGCATGCAGGTAGGCCCCGAGGGCCGCCGCCTCGAACGGCGGGAGGCCCTGGCCCACAAGCGAGGCGATGACCCCCGCGAGCACGTCGCCGCTGCCGCCGGTTCCCAGCGCGGGTACCTCGAATGGCGCGGTCAGGTCCCGCTCGCCGGCGATGACGGTGTGGGCACCCTTGAGCACGAC
>CAYZDQ010000298.1:0-3926 GCA_964476955.1 uncultured Anaerolineaceae bacterium | reverse complement strand
TCGTCTCGTAGGCGCCCTGATCCGGCACGAGCTTGGGATACATGATCTGTGTCTTGATGGCGCGCGCCTCCAGGAACGCCTGCAGCTCCTCTCGCTGAGGTGCCTGCACCGTGTACTGGTAGTACGCGTGTCGACCGGTCGCGTCACGAGGCGGCAAGCGTAGCGGTGTATCGGCGAGCATCTCCTCATAGCGAGCCGCGACGCGCCGTCGCCCGGCAAGCTGGTCTTCCATGCCGCGCAGCTTGATGCGCAGGAAGGCCGCCTGCATCTCGTCGAGTCGCTCCTGGAACCCGAGCACAAGATGCTCGTGCTTGGTGCCGGCCTGACCCATGTAGCGAAGCTGCCGCACCCTGGCCGCGAGATCGTCGTCAGAGGTCGTGATGAAGCCCCCGTCGCCGAGCGCGCCGAGCAACTTGGCCGGGTAGAAGCTGAATGCCGCGAGGTCCCCCAGGCTGCCGGCCTTCTGGTCCCCTTGAGTGGCGCCGTGAGCGTGCGCCGCGTCCTCGAGGATGGGCACGCCCGGGGCGGATCGCCGGACGCCGTCGATGTCGACGCATTGACCGTACATATGCACCGGAAGGACCGCCTTGGTCCGCTCGCTCAGAGCGGCGCCGACGCGGCTCGGATCCATGTTCGAGGTCGCGGGATCGACGTCGACGAACACCGCGGTGGCCCCGGTGTAGGTGATCGCGAAGACCGTCGCGATGTACGTGTTGGGGACGGTGATGACCTCGTCCCCGGGGCCCACGCCCAGGGCCCGCAGCGCCAGGTGGAGGGCGGCTGTGCCACTGCTGATGCCGATGCCGTGGCTGCTGTCGCTATAGGCGGCAAATTCGGCCTCGAAGGCTGCGAGCTGCTTGCCCAGCGTGTACTTCCCGACAGGAAGCACTTCCTCGAATGCCGCCCGCAGCTCGTCAGCGATAGAGGCATGCCAGCGCGTGAGGTTCTCTGGCGGGATGACCGAGAGCTCGGTGTCGGGGGCCTGGTCCATGCTGGTCATGGTCATCTGGGTCCTCCTATCGGGGCGCGGCTCGAGGTTCGTCACGTCGTGGTTGCGGGGATGGACGCGAGCATCGCATCGATGGTCGCGGGATCGAACGTCGTCTCGTCGATGATGGAGTGGGGCAGGTCGGCCTCGCGGACGAAACCGGCCAAGCCGCTGAGGATGGCGCGTAGCGTGTCATGGTCGAGGCCGAGCTGCTCGGGTCGCCACTCGACCTGGCAGCGGTCAAGGAAGGCTGCGGCCCGTGCCTGCTCGTTGTCTTGCAGGCCCGACATGAGCACGGTCCCCAGCCCGATGAGCTCACCGTGGACGAAGGAGCGGCCGGTGTGCGCCTCTGTCGCATAGCCGAAGTAATGCTCCGATCCCTCCTCGGGGCCGCTGTGACCTACATCGAGCAGCAGGGCGTTGACTGCCACGTAGGCCCTGATGATGTGCTCCAGAGCTCGGTCGGTCACGGCTGCCACCTCGTGGGCGGCCCCGTACAACGCCTAGACCACGCTGGCTGCCGCGACATCGAGCTCCGCGTCGAAGCCGGTCGTGCGTGCCATCGCCCCAAGCGCCCAATAGTAGCGGCCGGTCTGGATCGAGAGCAGATCGCCCACGCCGGCGCGGTTGAGCCGTGCCGGCGCCGTCGAGATGAGGTCCAAGTCGGCGATGATCGGCTGCGCCACGACGAAGCCGTCGTACTCGACCGTACCGTTGCGGCGGATGGCCACGGTGTTGGTGACCGATGCATCGACGCTGACGATGCTTGGCGCGAGGACCAGCGACAACCCACGCTTCCAGGCCACGTACTTGGCCGTGTCCATGGTCATGCCGCCACCGATCCCCACCACGCGTTCCACGTCAGTCACTTCGAGCGCGAGGCGTTCGAGGACGGCTTCGTCGAGGGAAGTGACCATCACCACCGCGGTCGCCTGGTCCATGACCGCGCGGGGTACGTTGGCGAGGGGTTCCGGCTGGGTGAGCAGGACGTACGGGCCCGATCCGTCAAGCACGGCTTCTTCAAGGATGGAGTGTCCGACGAGCACGTCGGGCCGCTTCGCGAGTTCGATCAATCGTCGGTCCATGATGGCTCAGGATACCAGTTCAGTCACTGCTGCCGTCTCGATTCGACGGTTCTTGCCCACTAGGTGCGCGAACTGCACGCACTGTCTTGACAGTTCGCACATCTGCGACCACAATCGGCCGATGGCCTCCGGTAGCCGTGACGAGCGCGTCATGGATCTTCTTCTCGCCACACGCTCCGCGTCCGTGTCCGATATAGCCGATGCCCTTGGAGTCACCGAGGCCACGGTCCGGCGCACGCTGCAGCGACTCGCGCGTGAGGGCCGTGTCATCCGCACGTACGGAGGTGCCACCCTCGCTGAGGGTGGCACGGCGGCGCCACGCGAACCGGATCCACGACTCTCCCAGAAGACCCGGATCGGTGAAGCCGCCAGCCGGCTCGTGAAGGACGGCTCGACCGTCGCTCTCTCGAGCGGGACGACGGTGCTCGAGATGGCTCGGCTCCTTCGGCACCGCCGCCTCACGGTCATCACCAACGCTCTGGACGTGGCCACGGTGTTGCTCGACGCGGATGAGGTCGAGCTCGTCGTGCTCGGTGGTGTCGTGCTGCCACGAATGCACAGCATGCGCGGGCACCTCACCGAGGAGGCCCTGGGCGACCTGCGGGCTGACACCGTGTTCATGGGCGCTTCAGCGATCGACCTGGGCATGGGCTTCATGACCGAGCAGGTGCGGGAGATCGCCGTGGACCGCGCCATGCGAAGCATCGCCCGAGATGCCGTGATCTTGGCCGACTCGAGCAAGTTCGACCGTGTCGCGCCGGGCTTGATGTTCGGCTTCGGGCAGGTCGGCACCGTGGTCACCGACGACGGGATCGACCCGCAGATGCACGAGGCCCTCGAGCAACGCGGCCTGCGCGTGGTCCTTGGGGGCGATGACGATACGAAGCGAGCGAGCGACACCGCACGCGAGCCCGATCCGCGGATGCGTCAGGAGGTGGGCCCATAGCCGACAGTGACGAACGGGCCGAACGACCCGATCTGGGGGACCCCAACAGCGCCCGTCGTGAGCCGTGGATCATCGGCTCACGCAACCCCGCCACCGAGAGGAGGACCAAGTACATGAGCAAGCGTCCGATCAAGTTGACCGCGGGAGCGGTCATGATGGCCATGGCGGCATCAGCCGTACCGGCGATGTCCGTGAGCGCACAGGACTTCGACTGGCGCGCGCACGAGGGCGACACCGTCACCTTCCTCGCCAACGAGCATCCCTGGACTGATGGGATGCGGTCCCTGATGGACCAGTTCACCGCCGATACCGGCATCAACGTCGACCTGCAGCCGTTCTCGGAGTCGCTCTACTTCGACAAGATGGAGCAGACCGTCCGTGCCGCCGAAGGCGAGGCTGACGTCTACTTCCTGCCCATGGACTCGACGGCGTTCACGCAGTGGAGCGCAGATGCCATCGAGCCGCTCTCCCCGTACCTCGATGATCCCAGCAAGACGTCGCCGGACTACAACTTCGCCGACTTCCCGGCGGGCTTCCTCGGTGGGGTCATGTATCCGCCTGGTGATGACGCGGCACAGCTCTACGGCGTGCCCATCGCCTTCGAGGCCTACACCCTCTTCTACAACACCGATCACGTCGACAAGTACCTCGATGGTGTCGTACCCGCGACCATGGGCGAGCTCGTTGCCGCAGCAGCGACCGTCGCCGAAGCCGGCGCCGGAGACGGCGTGGCAGGCGCGGTCATGCGCGGCATCCGCTCCGACACGATCATGGATACGCTGACCGGCTTCGTGCTCAACACCTTCGGTGAGGCCGACGCGCCCACGCCGTTCAACGTCTGGTTCGATGGCGCCTGGGACAAGCCACGAGTAGACGACCCGGCCGTGTGCCAGGGCCTGGCCGACTA
>CAYZDQ010000297.1:1047-3930 GCA_964476955.1 uncultured Anaerolineaceae bacterium | reverse complement strand
TCACCGCACGGCGGCGTCTTCCTGGACATCAGCTACCTGCCGGCCGAGCGCGTGCGCGCCAAGCTGCCCTCGATGTACGAGCAGTTCAAGGAGTTGGCCGACGTCGACATCACGGCCGGACCGATGGAGGTCGGGCCCACGATGCACTACATCATGGGCGGCATCCGTGTCGATGCCGAGGTAGGCCAGACGACGACGCCGGGCCTGTACGCCGCGGGCGAGGTAGCAGCGGGCCTGCATGGCTCCAACCGCCTCGGTGGCAACTCCCTGACCGACCTGCTCGTGTTCGGCCGACGGGCCGGCGAGTCGGCGGCCACGGCAGCGGCGAACGTGCCGGCGGTGGAGGAGCTTGCCGCGGACTTCGTGCACGAGTCGGTAGCGGATATGTTCGCGCCGTTCGAGCGCGAATCGGGCGAGGATCCCAACCGCCTGCACGAGGAGCTGCAGGAGACGATGTCCAGCCTGGTGGGGATCTTCCGCCTCGAGTCGGACCTCACCGACGCCATCAAGCGGATCGAGGGCTACAAGCAGCGTTGGGGTGGCCTGCGTGTCACCGGCCCGCGCCGCTTCAACCCTGGCTGGGACCTCGTCTTCGAGCTGCGCAACATGCTCGTCGTGTCCGAGGCTATCGCGCGTTCGGCGCTGGAGCGCGAGGAGTCACGCGGAGCCCACTCGCGGCTGGACTTCGTGGGTATCCAGGACGGATGGGACCAGGTCAACGTCACCACCTCACGGGACCGCGAGGCCATGAAGGTGGAGCAGACGCCGGTGGCGGAGCTGCCGGCCGAGCTGGCCGAACACGTGGCGGCGAAGGGCTAGGGCATGGCTGACGAAGCGAAGCTCTGGGTCAACCGCGGCGAGGGCAACGAGGACGGCGAGTACTACGAGTACATCGTGCCGGCGGGGGAGGGCATGGTCGTCCTCGACGCGGTGCACTGGATCCAGCAGAACGTGGAGCCGGACCTGGCTGCACGCTGGAACTGCAAGGCCGCCAAGTGCGGTTCCTGTTCCGCGGAGGTGAATGGCAAGCCGTCGCTGATGTGCAAGACGCGCCTGTCCGACTTCCCCGAGGGTGAGGCCATCACGGTCGAGCCGATGCGCACCTTCCCGCGCGTGCGTGACCTCGTCACTGACGTCTCCTGGAACTACGAGATCAACAAGCTCATCAAGCCGTTCACGCCGCCGGACCAGCCGCAGAGCGAGTGGCGTTGGCAGCAGGCGGACGGTGAGCGCTCGCAGGAGTTCCGCAAGTGCATCGAATGCTTCCTGTGCATGGACACCTGCCACGTGCTGCGTAACCACGAGACCGAATTCGAGTTCTTCGGTCCTCGGTTCTTCGTGCGGTCGGCGTCGTTGGAGATGCATCCGCTCGACGAGGCCGACCGGAAGGAACAGCTGAAGTACGAGGGCGGCATCGGCTACTGCAACATCAACAAGTGCTGCACCGATGTCTGCCCCGAGCACATCAAGATCACCGACAACGCCATCATCCCGTTGAAGGAGCGCGTGGCCGACGAGTACTACGACCCGGTCCGCTGGCTGTGGCGCAAGATCCGCGGCGATCGCTACGGGTCTTCGGCCGATGGCACGGGCATCGCCGTCTCCGAGGAGGCCGCGGCGCTCGACGAGAAGTCCGGCTCAGACGACTAGATGGTCGATCGCCTGCTCATCCGCACCGACGGTGCGTCTCGGTCCAACCCTGGTCCGGCCTCGGCCGGTGCCGTGCTCATCGATGCCTCCCTGCCGAACGCGACGGCGGTGGGTGCGCCGGTGGTGTCGGTGGTCTCCCGGCCGCTGGGCATCCAGACGAACAACGTGGCCGAGTACACCGCGCTGGTGCTGGCGCTGCGCGAGGCGCAGCGTCTCGGTGCCGGCTCGATCGACCTGCGCTTGGACTCCAAGCTCATCGTGGAGCAGCTGCACGGTCGCTGGCGCGTGAAGGACGCGAAGCTGCGCGAGTTCTGGTCCGAGGCCAGGTCGCTGCTGGCAGGGTTCGACGCCTGGGACGCGACGCACGAGCCGCGGGCCACCAACAAGGCGGCCGATGCGCTCGCCAACCTCGCGCTCGACGACCCTACCGCGGCCGCGGAGCTGGAGGCCAAGTACCGGGAGTAGTCGATGGGCTGGCTGCAGCGCGTGGCAGTGTCGGCAACAGCGGGTCGGGCAAGTCGACCCTGGCACGCGCGCTGGCCCGCCGGATCGATGGCGAGTACATCGAGCTCGACGCCATCCACCACCTGCCCGGCTGGACGCCGATGGAGCGTGACGAGATGCGCCGGGCGGTGATGCCGCGGGTCATCCTCATGGACGCAGCGCCGAGGACTCACTCGCGAGGAGCTCTGGAACGGCAACCGCGAGCGACCGCGCGACTGGCTCAACCCGGATCCCGAGCTGAACATCAGCCTCTGGTCGTGGTCGCAGCTGGAGGCCTACCGCGAGCCGTACCGGGCTGCCATGGCCGACCCCGCCAACGCCCACTTCGAGTGGATCCACGTCACCTCGATCGCGCCGCTGGGGACCTGGCTGGCCGACGTGCGCTGAGCCGTACTGATCGCGGGGCGAGCAATGGCGGGCGTGAGCCACCCCAAGGCTCAACTCGACCGATCGGGGCTGGAACTTACAGACTCAAGCCGCCCCAGGGCTGGTGCTGACGCCGTGAGTCACCCCATGGTTGAAACCTGCATGTTGGCGTGCAGACACGTCGAGATGAGCCATGGGGTGTTTCAAGGACGGGGATGGAGCCGGGGCGGACGCTGGGAGCCGGGGCGGACGCTGGGAGCCGAGGGCGGACGCTGGGAGCCGAGGCGGACGCTGGGAGCCGGGGCGGACGCTGGGAGCGGCCCCGGACGTTGGGAGTCGGGCGTGGACGCTGGCGGGCGACCC
>CAYZDQ010000297.1:0-1037 GCA_964476955.1 uncultured Anaerolineaceae bacterium | reverse complement strand
CCGCAGATCCACGGCCCCCAACGATCCACGACGCCTCAGATTCGCGCCTGTTCACGCCTGACGCCGGCGAGCGCTGGTGGTAGAGTCCGTCGGCCAGCGAGGTGGCCGGATGGTCGCGTGTGGCGGGGCAACCCGTCACCCGAGGAAAGTCCGAGCACCACGACGCAGGGTAGCGGGTAACTCCCGTCCGCCGCGAGGCGCGGACCAGCGCCACAGAGACGAGTCGGTTCGGCTTCGGCCGGGCCGGGTGAAACGGGCAAGCTCTACCTGGTGCAAGGCCAAATAGGAGGGCACGTGTCGGTGCAAGCCGCACAGGGGTGCGTCGCCCCGCCTTCGGGTCGGCCGCAAGAGGCGTTGGGCAACCGGCGTCCTAGATGGATGGCCATCCCCGCGCGAGCGGGACAGAACTCGGCTTACAGGCCACCTCGCTGGTGCTCGCTCACGCGAATACCCGTTAGCGCCTACCCCGTACCGGGACCATCGGGTGTCCGCAGCACGCGGCGGTGCCGGTAGACTCGCGCTGCAGGCACCGATCGGGTGCTGCGAACGAGAAGGAGTCGTCACTCTCATGACCAACCCCCGTATGCGCTTGGCAGCCGCCGCCGGCAGCCTGGCCCTGGCGATGTCCGTCGTCGGCACTCCCGCAATGGCGCAGGACGATCCCACCGCCACCATCGAAGGCTTCCTCGATGCGCTCGTGGCCAAGGACTTCGAGGCGCTGCCGTCCTACTTCTGTGAGGAAGAGGCCGAGCAGGCCGGACAGTTCGACATGAGCGAGCTGGCCGAGGACATGCCGCCCGAGATGGACATCCAGGCCCTCCTCGACGCCTTCATCTTCGAGGCCCAGCTGGACAGCCTTGACGTCGTGAGCCAGTCCGAGACGGAGGCCGTGGTCAACGTCGTTGGCACCCTGTCCATGGACATCGATCCCGAGCCGCTGGTCCCGTTCATCACGACCCTCATCGAGATGAGCGGCATGGAGGCTGACGAGGCCACCGTGGACATGTTCATGGGCATGATGATGGCTGAGCTCGAAG
>CAYZDQ010000296.1:0-3936 GCA_964476955.1 uncultured Anaerolineaceae bacterium | reverse complement strand
AGTCGCCCACCAGTGGCAGGCCTCCTGTCTCGCCAAGCGCGACCTTCCGATCCGCCGGTCCTGGCTGGAAGAAGTCGCGGATGATGAGGCGACCCGAGTCGGGCTCATACGTGGCGGGGCCTGGCGTGCCATCGCCATCGAAGTCACCTACCAGCGGCAGAGCACCGGCGTCGCCGAACTCGAATGCGGGCAATGGGTCCTGCCCGGGCAGTGCTACGGCCTGCCAGCGGGCCGCGTCGGGATCGAACGAGCTCACGTAGGCGGACGGTCCCGGCGGCTGTTCCGCGGTGGGCGTGTCGGCTACCCCGAGGATCACGTCCGCGGGGTGCTCGGCGTCGGTGTCGAGCTTGATGCGGACGGCGTGCTGGAAGCCCATCTCGCGCGGCTGGCCATTGAGATCCCGGATGATCGCGTCTCGCATCGGCCGGCCGTCGACCGCTCGATCGATGATGCGGTTGCCATCCACCCCAGCTCGCAAGGCTTCGCGCAAGGAGGCCGCGTCGTCGAAGAGTTCGGGTGTCCCACCGGCCGAGATGCCTTCGACGATGCCTGGCCTGTTGCCCTCTCGCAGGCCATAGACCTCCTGGTAGCCCGGACCACGACCGAAGAACCAGGCCACACCGTCATCGCCGGCTCGGATGAGCCGGACATCCTGGTCCTGACGCATGCGCATCCGGTCGTACGCGTCCTTCTCGCGGTTGCGCAGGAAGCGCACGACCTCCTCGTAGTCGATGCCGTTGGGCAACAGGCTGGTGAACTTCGCGCTACCGCGGATCGTCTTCGGCCACGAGCCGGCCATGGGGTCGGCGGCCGGACAGTCGACCGTGCCGGTGATGAGTACGTCCAGCGACGCGGGGCCCAGACCAAGATCGTCGAACAGCGGCAGGCCTTCCCCGATGCCATCGATCGGCAGTCGCACGCTGACCGGCGCCTGCGCCGGGAAGAGACAGTCGAACGTCGCGCTCGCGCTGTCTGCCGAGGCCGGATCCGGAGTGGACACGCCCGGGTGGAATGACGTCCCGATCGGAGGTCCCGAGACCGCATCGAGGCCCGCCGGTTGCGTGAGCTCCGGGACGAAGCGCACGGTGTGGTCCGCGGTGTTCACCATCGGGTTCGGATCGACGAACGCGGCACCACCGAAGCCGAGGACCGGCCCTGGCTGGGCCACGGATCCCGATACGGTCATGTTCCCCGATCCCCGGTCGAAGGCGATGACCTGGTCATCGAGCCAGGTCCAGCTGCCATCAGGTTCTCGGCCCGCAAGCGGGATGAGCGGTACACCATCGGTCGCCGGATCGAAGCCGATCTCATCGAGCTGCACCGTACGGGTGACCCTTGCGGGGGCGGCGAAGGGCACCCCACCGGCATCGACGTCGTAGAACCCGCTCCGGATCTCGAGACCCGTGAGCTCGTCGCCCGGCAGCTGGTCGGCACTGCGCAGCGTGATATCCACGAGCGTGTTCGGCGGCACCGTTCCGGGCGGGAACGCGGCGGTGAAGAGCCCATCGTCGCTGACGTGGAGCTCCGTTTGGCCAGCGGCCCCGAACGGCAGCATCACGGCGATGAGTCCGGCCGCGGTGACGGCGGTGGCGGTCCGCTTCATGACGAGTTCCACTCCTTCACCCCCCGGTGGTCGCTGGTTGGCGCAGGGAAAGGAGCTGCTCGACGCGACCGCCCATCGACGGTGCCTTCCATGAAGCGGGAAGTCAATCGGCACCATCGTGGTCGCGCTGTAGCCCTGTCGGCCCACTACTCGTTGGCAGCAGCAGGTCACGGCTCGGGATCAAACTTGCCGCGCAGCGGGCCAACTCGACCAGCCAGGCCGACCACGGGCGCATCGAGACCGCGGGTGAGCACGACCTTGCCGCGTAGCGGCACCCGTGACGTCCCTGCCCGTCCGACGGCAAGGATCTGCACGTCCGCGGCCGCCTCATCTCCCGGCTGGATCCGTCGGGTCGCGCTCGCCCGCCACGCGGCGATCGATGAGCCACCAAGCAGCCGGACTGTGCCGGCCGCCCACGTCGCGGCGAGCACCAGGGCTGCGGCAGCGCATGAAAACGATGACATCCGGCTTCGGTGGTACCGTTCGTGCACCGGGGGGTCGGCCGCATCGATACGTGTCCGAGGTCGCTTCCCGCACCCACGAACACAGGAGGCACCATGGCGTTCACGACTGCGCAGGCGCGCGCATATCAACGGATCTGCGACCCCGCGAGCGGCCGCATCCTGGTCATCGCCATGGACCAGCGCAACTCCATGAAGAAGCTGATCCAGGGCATCGATGAGGCCTCCCTGGATGACCTGGTGAACGCCAAGCGAGACCTCGTCGCGCACCTTGGCAACCAGGCTCCGGCGTTGCTGCTCGACCCCACCACGGCGGTCCCGCAGGTCGTGGACGATGGCGTCCTCGCCCGTGACACGGCGCTCATGATCGGCATGGACGCGACCGGCTACGCGCCCGGCGACGATGGCCTACGGAAGAGCGCGATCGTGGAGGGCGTCGATGCTCGCCGCGTCCGGGAAGTGGGCGGCGACCTGGCCAAGATGAACGTCTACATGCGGCCGGACAAGGAAGGGGCGGACTCGCATCCGGCCCGCCTCATCTCGCAGGTGGTCGAGGACTGCGCCCGCGAGGACGTGCTGGTCGCGATCGAGATCCTGACCTACCCGCTCGAGGGCGAGTCGGCCGAAGACTTCAAGGCCGCGGCGCCGGAGCTCATCGTGGGGGCTGCCGCCATCGCCCGCGACTGCGGCGCGCAGCTGATGAAGCTGCAGTACCCGGGCTCGCGCGAGGGCTGCGCTGCCGTTACCGAGACCCTCGGTGACATCCCCTGGGCCGTGCTTTCGGCCGGGGTCGACCACGCCACCTTCGTCGAGGTCCTGCGGACGGCGCTCGACGGCGGGGCCTCAGGCGCCATCGCCGGCCGGTCCCTGTGGAAGGACTGCCTCCATGCCGACCGCGAGGCCACCGCCCAGAGCCTGCGCGACGTGGCCGTGCCGCGCCTTCGGGAGCTGCAGGCCGTGCTGGCCGAGGTGCCCGCCTAGCCGGCCCGCACGATGACACCCGCAGCGGGACCGGTCGGCACCACCATCGGCGTCGACATGGGCGGCACCAATGTGCGCGCCGCCCGCGTCAGCCGCGACGGCCGGCTGAGCGAGCTCATCAAGGTCCGCACCGACTCCGCGTCCGGCGTGACCGAGCTCGTGCGTGACCTGTGCCAGCGGCTGCTCAGCGATGACGTCGAGGCCATCGGCATCGGCATCCCCGGACGCCTCGATCGCGACGGAACGACCGTCGTTTCGGCGGGCTATGTCGACCTCGCTGGCACACGCCTCGGAGAGGTCATCGGCAACGCCCTGGGCCGGCCGGTGGTCCTGGAGAATGACGCGCACATGGCCCTGGTCGCCGAGCTGGAGCTGGGTGCGGCGACCACTGCGGACGACGTCGTGATGTTCACCGTCGGGACCGGCATCGGAGGAGCCGTGGCCGTGGACCGGACGGTCCTGCGCGGGCGCGGCAACGCCGGCCAGCTGGGCCACCTGACGCTCGACCCGAACGGGCCACGCTGCAACTGTGGCCGCCGCGGATGCTCGGAGGTACTCGCCTCCGGCACCGCTCTGACACGCCTCATGCGCGAGGCCGGGCTCCCGCCGGGCACGACGGCGGAGGAGCTGCTCGCGCGCCAGCCGCACGATCCCGTGGCCGCGGAGGTCCTGTGCACCTGGTCCGGCGCGTGGCGCGGCTCGGTCGACACTTCCGTGGCGATGCTCGATCCCGACCTGGTACTGCTGGGCGGCGGGCTCGGTGCCGCAGCCGTGGCTGCGCTCGAAGCCTGCTGTCCGACCACCTCCCCCTGGTTCGAATGCCCGGTGGTCGCCGCCGGCCTGGGTGACGATGCGGGCGTCATCGGCGCCGGACTGCGAGCCTTCGCCCGG
>CAYZDQ010000295.1:0-3939 GCA_964476955.1 uncultured Anaerolineaceae bacterium | reverse complement strand
GTCTTCGTGCCCAAGTCGCTGCTCGACCGCGAGGCCGACCACGTGGAGGGCTTCGATCCGCAGGTCGCCTGGGTCACGCGTGCTGGCGGCAACGACCTGGAGGAGCCTCTGGCCATCCGACCCACCAGCGAAGCCATCATCGCGGAGGTCGTGAAGGACTGGATCCAGTCGTATCGCGACCTGCCGCTGCTGATGAACAGCTGGAACAACGTCGTGCGATGGGAGATGCGCACGCGCCTGTTCCTGCGTACGGCCGAGTTCCTGTGGCAGGAGGCCCACACCTTCCACGCCACCGAGCAGGAAGCCGCCGAGGAGGTCGCGACCGGCCTGGCCGGCTACGTCAAGGTCTCCGAGGAGTGGCTGGCGATCCCGGTCATCCAGGGCCACAAGAGCCCGGCCGAGACGTTCCCGGGGGCCGACTACACGCACGCGGTCGAGGCCATGATGCGCGACAAGAAGGCGCTGCAGGCAGGCACGAGCCACATGCTCGGCCAGAACTTCGCCAAGGCCGCGGACATCACCTTCCTCGACAAGAACAACGAGCGCGTCCACCCCTACGGCACCAGCTGGGGCTTCAGCACGCGCATGGTCGGTGCCACGATCATGGCCCACGGCGATGACTCGGGCCTGGTGCTACCCCCCAACGCGGCTCCGACCCAGGTGGTCATCGTGCCCATCTTCCGCAGCGAGGACGACCGCGTCGCGGTGGCTGGCGCCATCGAGAAGCTGGAGGCCCAGCTGAGCGAGATCCAGACGGTATCGGGTCCACTGCGCTACAAGGTCGACTGGCGCGAGGAGACGCCCGGGTTCAAGTACAACCACTGGGAACTGCGCGGCGTGCCCTTCCGCCTCGAGGTCGGTCCGCGAGACGTGGCCAACGAGGCGGTCATGCTCGTGCGCCGGCTCGACCGTGCCAAGGAGTCACTGCCGATGACCGCGCTCGGTGACGAGCTGCCGCAGCGGCTGGCTGCCTACCAGGCGGACGTCTTCCAGCGAGCACTCGACTTCCGCGAGGAGAACACCCACAGCGCGGACTCGCTCGGCGAGATGACCGAGATCCTCGATGGCCAGGGCGGCTTCATCATGGCCCCCTGGTGCGGCTCGGCCGAGTGCGAGAAGGCCATTTCCAACGAGAACGGCGCGACCATCCGCGTGATCCCGTTCGACGCGCCCGACGAAGACGGCAAGTGCGTCGTCGATGGCGCGCCAAGCGAGCGGCGCGCGCTGTTCGCCCGCGCCTACTAGGGAGCGAGCAGGGGACCAGCGGCCATGGCCATCCTCTGTCGTGACATCGGCCTGCTCTTGCTGCAGGCTCCGCATACCGGCTCGACCTCGCTGGGCACGCTCCTGCGCGAGGACTTCGGCGGGGTCAAGCTGCTCGAGGACCGGGTCCGCGACGAGCACGGCCGGATCGTGCTGCGCCAGAAGCACCAGACGCTGGCGCAGCTGCTCGAGGCAGGGCTGATCACGCCCGAGGAGCGCGAGGGGCTGCTGGTGGTGGTCGGCGTGCGCAACCCCTTCGACCTGGTGCTGACCGAGTACGCGCGCAACCGCGAGGCCGGCACGGTCTCCGCCTTCCAGCGGCTCATCCGCCGCCTGCCGGGCATCTCCGATGACTTCTCCGCCCCCGACTTCGAGCGCTTCGTGGTCCGCCGCTACACGCCCAGCCGGCTCTACCGGCTCCTGGGTCGCCGGCCCATGGTGCCGGTCGACTGGACCGCGGGTGCCGACCACCTCATCCGCTTCGAGGCCATGCAGGAGGGGCTCGATGCAGCCCTGCGCAAGGTGGGCGTGACCGAGCCGCACCCGCTGCCACATCGCAACCCCACGACCTCGCGCCGTGACCGCGACTACCGCCGTATCTACACCGATCGTGCTCGTGCCATCGTGGCGGCGGCGTACGCGCGAGAATTGACACAGCACGGGTACGCCTTCGAGCCCCAGACCGGGGGAGGGCCGGTCGAGGGTGATATACTCCGCGTCTGACCATCTGGCCGCCTTCAACGTGGGTGACCCCCACGTTTTGTTGTGAGCGGCGAGCAAGCGACTGAACGAAAGGAGGGCGACGAATGAGTCGGGACTTCATCGGCGCGCTCCTGCAGCTCAACGCGGAGAAGGGTGTTCCCCGGGAGCAGCTCATCCGCACCGTCGAGGACGCCATCCAGTCGGCCTATCGCCGCGTGGCGCCCGGATACGAGGACGTCTACGTCAGGCTCGACGCCGAGAGTGGCGAGATGCGCATCTTCCGCGCCCGCCAGGTCGTCTCGGAGATCGAGGACGAGACCATCGAGTGGACCATCGACCAGGCGCACGAGCATGATCCGAGCGCCGGTCTGGGCGACCTCGTGGAGTACGAGCAGCTCGAGCCCACCCACTTCGGCCGTGTCGGCGCACAGGTCGCCGGTCAGGTCGTGCGTCAGCGCCTGCGCGAGGCGGAGCGGGAGACCATCTTCGACGAGTTCGCCCATCGCGAGGGCGAGATCATCACCGGCTCGGTCGGCCGCGTAGAGCCCGGCGGGGTCATCCTCGACCTGGGCAAGGCAGAAGCCATCCTGCGCACCACGGACCAGTCGGCGACGGAGCACTACCGCATCGGCCAGCATGTCAAGGCCTACGTGCTGGAGGTTCGCCGCACCACCCGCGGCCCGCTCATCTACGTGAGCCGCACCCACAAGAACTTCCTGCGCCGGCTCTTCGAGCTGGAGGTGCCGGAGATCCAGGCGGGCACGGTCGAGATCAAGGCCATCGCCCGTGAGGCCGGCAGTCGCAGCAAGATGGCGGTGTCCAGCCGTCAGGAGGGACTCGACCCGGTCGGTGCCACCGTCGGCCAGCGTGGTGGTCGCGTGCAGGCCGTCGTGGCCGAGCTCGGCGGCGAGAAGATCGACGTCATCCCCTGGTCGGACGACGCGGAGGTCTTCGTGGCCAACGCGCTCAGCCCGGCCCAGGTCGTCAGCGTCGAGATCGACGAGGAGGAGCGCATCGCCTCGGTCACCGTGCCCGAGCGCATGCTCTCGCTGGCCATCGGCCGGGAGGGCCAGAACGCCCGTCTCGCGGCCAAGCTCACCGGCTGGCGCATCGACATCCGCTCCGAGACGGGTGCGGCACCTGAGGACGGCGAGGGCGTGGCCCTGCCCGATGCGGTGGCCGAGCCCGATCCGGCCGAGGTCGAGGCCGAGGCAGACCAGTCCGCCGCCGACGCCGAGGCCCCCGAGGCGAAGGAGGCCGCGACCGAAGCCGAAGCTGACGGGGCTGAGGATGCCCCGGAGCCTGAGGCTGAAGCCGCGCCCGAGGAGGCGGCGGCAGAGGCGGTTTCCGAACCCGCCGAGTCCGAGGACGGCGCAGAGCCGGAGGAAGAGGCCGAGGCTGCGACCGAGGAACCGGCGACCGAGGCGGAAGCCGAGGAGTCGACGGAGGTGCAGCAGTAGCGGGCGCCGCGGTCGCGAAGGCGCGACACGTTCCGGAGCGAACCTGTGTCGCCTGCCGAACGCGCCGGGACAAGGCCGCCCTGCTCCGTGTGGTTCGTCGGCCCGATGGGACCGTCGACCTGGATCCGACCGGCGCTGCTGACGGACGCGGAGCCTATCTCTGTGCGGACCCCTCCTGCCGAGCGGCCGCACTCAAGCGTTCCGCCCTGGAGCGAGCGCTCAAGACACCACTACCGAACGAACTGAGGACACGATTGGAGCACGGCGACGTGGCTGCCCTGAGCGCCATTGCCGACCACGGGGCTCCTGCAACGATCACAGGAGGCACCCATGGCTCGTAGCCGCAGCGGGACGCGCGGACGTCGCGGACCCCGAAAGCCGCGCAAGCGGAATGACAACGTCCAGAGCACCGTCCAGGTCGCGGATCCCGCGACTCGTGGAGCGGTCGAGATCCCCGAGGCCATCACGGTCAAGGAGCTCGCGGAGCTCATCGGCATCAACTCCGCGGACGTCA
>CAYZDQ010000294.1:1307-3940 GCA_964476955.1 uncultured Anaerolineaceae bacterium | reverse complement strand
CCACGCCGCCGACCAGCTTGGCCAGCCGCTCCTGCAGCTTCTCGCGGTCGTAGTCGGAGGTGGTCTCCTCGATCTGCGCCTTGATCTGCGCCATCCGACCCTCGATGGCTGGCTGGTCGCCACGGCCCTCGACGATGGTGGTGTTGTCCTTGTTGGCGACGACGCGGCGGGCGACGCCGAGGTCCTGCAGCTCGACCGACTCGAGCTTGCGGCCGACCTCTTCGCTGATGACCGTGCCACCGGTGACGATGGCGAGGTCGCGCAGCATCTCCTTGCGGCGGTCGCCGAAGCCCGGAGCTTTGACGGCGAGGACGTTCACGATGCCGCGGAGCTTGTTGACCACCAGCGTGGCCAGGGCCTCGCCGTCGACATCCTCGGCCACGATGAGCAGGTCCTTCTTGCCGGTGGCGATGACCTTCTCCAGGGCCGGGACCATGTCCGCGATGGCGCTGATCTTCTTGTCGGTGATGAGGATGTGCGGCTCCTCGAGAGAGGCCTCCATCCGGTCGGTGTTGGTGACGAAGTAGGGGCTGATGTAGCCGCGGTCGAACTGCATGCCCTCGACGTACTCGGTCTCGAAGGCCATGGTCCGGCTCTCCTCGACCGTGATCACGCCATCCTTGCCGGTCTTGTCGAAGACGTCCGCGATGAGGTCGCCGATCTCCTTGTCGGCAGCGCTGATGGCCGCGACCTGGGCGATCTCCTCGTGACCGGCGACCGGCACGGCAGCACCGCTGATGGCCGCGGAGAGGGCGCCCTCGGCGGCGTCGATGCCGATCTTCATCTGCATCGGGTTGGCCCCGGCGGCCACGTTCTTCAGACCCTCGGTCACGATCGCCTGTGCCAGCACGGTGGCGGTGGTGGTGCCGTCGCCGGCGACATCCTCGGTCTTGGTGGCAGCTTCCTTCAGGAGCTGCGCGCCCATGTTCTCGAAAGGATCGTCGAGCTCGATGTCGCGAGCCACGGTCACACCGTCATGGGTGACGGTGGGAGCGCCGTACTTCTTGTCCAGGGCCACGTTGCGGCCCTTGGGGCCGAGCGTGGTCGACACGGCATCCGCGAGCGCGTCGATGCCGGTCTTCAGGCTCCCGCGAGCCTGTTCGTCATACGAGATGAGCTTGGCCATCTTGCCTCCTGTGTTGCGCGTCAAGCGCCTCTCTGCCACGTGCTGTCACGCTGGCGGGCGGCTTGTCCGCGCCGATGTGGTGACCGCTCTGCAAAGGCGAGGTGTCGCCCCTGTGCGGTTGGTTAGCACTCTCAGTCCTAGAGTGATAACACAAGCAGCACGGTGCGTCAACCAGAAGGAGCACGGAACGGAGCGTGCTGCGCGTTCCCGGAACCCTTCGTCGCCGGTCAAGTCTGGCCCCGCTAGACTCGACGGCAGATGTCTGACCAGAAGACGCCCTCCCCCATCGCCTCCGCGGAGATGCTGGCTGTGGGCGCGGAGCTGCTGGCGGGCGAAACGCGCGACACCAACAGCGGCGACATCGCGCAGGAGCTCACCGCCCTCGGCGTGCAGGTGGAGCGCATGAGTCAGCTGCCGGACGATTTGACGGTGGTCACCGAGGCGGTGCGACAGGCCCTCGGGCGCGTCGACCTCGTCGTCACCTCCGGCGGCCTGGGGCCCACACCCGACGACCTCACGCGGGAGGCTATCGCCGGGGCGCTCGGTGAGACGCCGGTGGTCGACCCGGGGTTGGAGTCGTGGTTGCGCCAGATGTGGGCGCGGCGTGGGCTGCCCTTCTCCGATGTCAACCTCAAGCAGGCTTGGCTCATCCCCAGTGCCACCGCCATGGGGAACCCCAACGGCACCGCACCAGGCTGGTGGGTCGAGCATGAAGGCTCGATCGTCATCGCCCTGCCCGGGCCTCCCCGTGAGTTGCGCCCGATGTGGCGTGACCACGTGCTGCCACGGCTCCACGACCGAGGACTCGGTCTCGACCGCGCGGTCACGACCCTGCACCTCATCGGCATCGGTGAATCGGCCGTGGTCGACCTGGTCGGGGCGGACCTGCTCGAGGCCTCGAACCCGCGCATGGCCACGTACGCTCGCGCAGACTTCGTGGACCTGCGGGTCAGCGCGCTGGCCACCCCGACACGCTCGGCTGCCGGCCTCGTGAGCGAAGCCGTTGCCGGCCTGAGCCCGCGAGTGGACCCGTACGTCTTCGGCCGGGATGAGGACGACTGGATCGCTGCGCTCAGCCCTCGCCTTGCCGGGCGGCAGCTGGCACTCGCCGAGACCGGCACAGGCGGCTACCTGGCCATGCTCCTGGGAGCCGCACCTTTCCTGCGGCACGCACAGCTGGACGCGTCCGCGGGCGATGCCATCGAGGTGGCTTCTGACGTGCGCCGGCGCTACGACACCGCGGTCGGGCTGGCGGCGATCGCGGTCGAGGAAGGCGACGATATGCAGGTCGACATCGGCCTCGACATCGAAGGACGGACATCGATCGCTACTCGCACCGCCTTCCGCGGCGGGGATGCAGGACGACGCCGTTCAGCCAACGCGGCGGTCGCTGAGCTGTGGAAGCGCCTGGCGGACTGAGCCGCCGTCAGCTCAGGTGATGGTGAGGGTCGGCGCCTCGGTGGCGGCCTGCAGGTCAAGCAGCTTGGCGTCCGAGCAGCCGCCGGTG
>CAYZDQ010000294.1:0-1297 GCA_964476955.1 uncultured Anaerolineaceae bacterium | reverse complement strand
TCACACGACCGGCCACCGAACGAGCCACGTCACGCATGACCTCCGCCGCCGGCCCGGGCTCACGCTGGGCCACGGCCGGCACACCGGCGTCACCGCCCTGGCGAACCTTCACGTCGAGAGGGATGCCCCCGAAATAGTGCAGGTCGTGTGCCTCCGCGAAGCGCTCGGCGCCGCCGCGACCGAAGATCTCAGTAGGCTCGTCGCAGTGCGGACAGATGAAGGCACTCATGTTCTCCACGATGCCCAGGGTGGGGACCGACATGCGCTCGAACATGTTGAGCGCCTTCTCCACGTCGGAGAGGGCCACGTCCTGGGGAGTGGTCACCAGCACCGAACCGGTCACCGGCACCGACTGCGCCAGCGTAAGCTGGGCATCGGACGTGCCTGGCGGCATGTCCACCACGAGGTAGTCCAGCTCGCCCCAGTCGACGTCACGCAGGAACTGCTGGATGGCACCGCCCACGAGCGGGCCACGCCACACGATGGGCTGTCCTTCCGGCACGAAGAACTGGATGGAGATGACCTTCACGCCGTAGCGTTCCAGCGGCTTGATCTTGCCCTCGGGCGTGGCGGTGGGCTGACCCTCG
This sequence comes from uncultured Anaerolineaceae bacterium, assembly GCA_964476955.1. Classification (GTDB taxonomy): domain Bacteria; phylum Chloroflexota; class Limnocylindria; order Limnocylindrales; family CSP1-4; genus JAFMJV01. The sequence continues at coordinate 710 of CAYZDQ010000294.1, read as the reverse complement.
ACGCCCATCATCTGGGGGATGTTGGGGCCAGTGATATCGGCATCCAGCAAGCCCACGCTGGCGCCTTCGAGCGCGAGGGCGGTGGCCAGGTTGACCGACACGCTGGACTTGCCTACACCGCCCTTGCCTGAGGCCACGGCCACGATGTTCTTGACGCCCGGGACGAGGTTCTCCTGCTGCTGGCCGGGCACGGCGCGGCGCACCTGGGCGCCCCACTCGATCGTCACCTCCGATGCGCCGAGGGCCCTGACCTCTGATTCCACCTCCGCTCCGATCTGGTCCTTGAGTGGACAGGCCGGCGTGGTCAGGTCGATCTTCAGCGCCACGGCAGCACCGTCGACGTGGATCTCCTTGATCATGTCCAGGCTGACGATGTCGCGATGCAGCTCCGGGTCCTGGACCTTCCGAAGGGCGTCGGTGATGGTGGTGTCGTTGAGCATGGCCATATCTTACCTACCCAGTCGGGATTGTCCCGCTTGCGCGTCTGGCTGCGACCCCCAGACGCAAATCGTCGCCGGGACCCCGAAGGACCCCGGCGACGATGCTGCTCGACGTCGCGCCGCAAGGGCGCGCGTTGATTTGGATGCTACCGCTAGTTCGCCAACTACGCCTTGAGGCTGGCCGGGACCGCCTTGTGGCGGTCGGGCGGGGTGATGAACTTCTCGACCGTGGCCTTGTTGCCGGTGATGCCGGGCTGCTCGAAGATGAAC
>CAYZDQ010000293.1:0-3946 GCA_964476955.1 uncultured Anaerolineaceae bacterium | reverse complement strand
GCTGACCGAGGTCATCGTCGGAGCCATCGCCGCCGCTCGCGCGTAGCTCGCGCCGCTCGCGCGTGGACGGTACCGCACGCACAGCCGGTTCAGCCTCGTCCTCGTACACTCAAGGGCATGACGGACCAACTCCATGACACGCGCGTCATCGAGCCCACGGCGGAGAAGTACAACGCCACCCTGGTGAGGCGCGAAGACGACAACGACTCCCTCGCACGGTTCTGGGTTCGCACCGACGGCCCCATGCCCGATTTCGAGCCCGGCCAGTACATGACCATCGGCGTCTACGCCGATGACAAGCTCTACCAGCGGCCGTACTCGGTCGCGTCCTCCCCGCACGCGACCGGCGAGGAAGGCTTCGAGTTCTACGTACGGCTGGTGCCGATCCTGCGCTTCACCACGCTGCTGTGGCGCCTGCCCGTGGGCCAGAGGATGCGCATGATCGGGCCCAAGGGTCGGTTCATGCTCGAGCCGGACGACACGCGGACCCACGTGTTCGTGTCGACGGGCACTGGCATCGCACCGTTCATCGCCATGACCCGGCAGCTGCTGCACGACGGCACACCGCGCAGGACGGTGATGGTGCATGGCTGCAGCTACCAGGACGAGCTGGGCTACCGTCGGTTGCTGGAGGCTATGGAGGACGAGGGAGCCTACCCCATGACCTACGTGCCCACGATCTCGCGACCGGACGACCCCCGCAACAAGGGCTGGACCGGCTACACCGGTCGAGCCGAGGCCGTGGTCCGCGATGTCTGCCAGAACGAGGGCCTGAACCCCGACGATACGGTGGTCTACCTGTGTGGCAACCCCGAGATGATCATCAACGTCGAGTCCGAGCTGATGGATCTCGACTACCCCGAGTTCCACGTCAAGAAGGAGCTCTATTGGCCCAAGGGCAAGAAGCCGACAGCCTAGCGAGAGCGCTCAGCGAGTGACCTTCGGCCCGCCGAAATGGTTCGCGGGTAAGTGTTCATTTAGGCCCTGGTCGGTCATGCTTACCTTGCACTACCAGTGCGCCCCATCAGCGGAAGAGGTCGAATGCATCCAGTCGTGAAGCGGGAGGTCCTCTCCCCCAACGTCACCCGGCTCGAGATCGAGGCTGGCCGGATCGCCCAGGTGCGACGGCCCGGTCAATTCGTGATCGTGCGCATCGGGGACGGTGCCGAGCGCGTGCCGCTCACCATCGCCGACGCGAACGAGGAAGCCGGCACCATCACGCTGACCATCCAGGCCGTAGGCAAGACCAGCTGCGACCTGTGCATGCTCCAGGTCGGCGACAGCATCCAGGACGTGGCCGGACCACTGGGTGAAGCGACCGAGCTCATCGAGGAAGGCCACGCCGTCTGCGTCGGCGGCGGCGTGGGCACGGCCGTGGTGCACCCCATGGCCCAGGGCCTCGCGGCCAAGGGCGTGCAGGTGACCAGCATCATCGGCGGTCGCGCCCGTGAGTGGGTGGTCTTCGAGGACGAGCTCAAGCGCTACGGCGAAGTGCGGGTGTGCACCGATGATGGCTCCTACGGCCGCCATGGCTTCGTCACCGACGAGCTGCGCGACATGCTCGAGGAGGGTGGCGTGGACCACGTCTACGCGGTGGGGCCGGTGCCCATGATGGGTGCCGTTGGAGCCGTCACCAAGGAGTACGACGTGCCCACCACGGTGTCGCTCAACGCGATCATGGTCGACGGCACGGGCATGTGTGGCGGCTGCCGCGTCAACGTCGCGGGCAAGACCGTCTACGCCTGCGTGGAGGGCCCCGAGTTCGACGCGCACCAAGTCGACTTCAAGCAGCTGGCCGATCGGTTGGCGATGTATCGCGAGGTCGAGCAGGATGCCTTCAAGGGCAAGCGCTGCATGATCGAGGGCCTCGCCGAAGCCGCAGGAGACTCGCCCCGATGAGCGAGCGTCCCGACCTCTCCCCCAAGGAACGGATGCAGATCGAGCGGCACGAGGTGCCCGCACGTGCTGCCGTCATCCGCTCGATGGACTTCAAGGAGGTCAATCTCGGCTACTCCCAGGCGCTGGCCATGGAGGAGGCCGAGCGTTGTCTCGACTGCCGCAACCCGCGCTGTATCGACGGCTGTCCGGTGCGCGTCAACATCCCGCAGTTCATCACCCATCTCGCCGGCGGCGACCTCCATGCCGCAGCCGAGTCGCTGCTGGACGACAATGCGCTGCCTTGCGTCACCGGGCGCGTCTGCCCCCAGGAGACCCAGTGCGAGGCCCTCTGCATCCGGGCCAAGAAGGGCGAGCCGGTGGCGGTCGGGGCGCTGGAGCGGTTCGTGGCCGACTGGGCCCAGGACCACCTCGAGGAGCTCAAGGCCAACGTCAGCCCCGACACCGGCAAGCGCGTGGCCATCGTGGGCTCAGGCCCGGCCGGCCTGACGGCCGCGGGAGAGCTGGCCAAGACCGGACACAAGGTCACCATCTTCGAAGCCTTCCATGCTCCCGGCGGCGTGCTCATCTACGGCATCCCCGAGTTCCGTCTGCCCAAGGACATCGTGCAGAAGGAAGTCGACCGGCTCAAGGACCTGGGCGTGAGCATCGAGGTCAACGCCGTCGTGGGCAAGACCTGGACGCTGCGCGAGCTGCGCCAGAACTTCGATGCCGTCTTCCTGGCCGTGGGCGCCGGCCTGCCGGTGTTCATGAACATCCCCGGTGAGGAGCTCAAGGGCGTCTATTCGGCCAACGAGTACCTCACCCGCGTCAACCTCATGGGCGCCTTCCGCGAGGACTCCGACACGCCGGTCCTGCATGGCCAGAAGGTGGTCGTGGTCGGCGGTGGCAACGTGGCTATGGACGCGGTCCGCACCGCGCGGCGCCTGGGCGCCAAGGAGGCCACCATCGCCTACCGCCGAGGCAAGGAGGAGCTGCCGGCCCGCGCGGAGGAGGTCCACCACGCCGAGGAGGAGGGCGTCAAGTTCGAGCTGATGGCATCACCGGTGCGCATCCTCGGCAACGACGAGGGCTGGGTCACCGGGGTCGAGTGCCAGATGATGGAGTTGGGCGAGGCTGACGAGTCCGGCCGACGACGACCGACGGCCATCCCCGACTCCGAGTACGTCATCGACAGCGACATGGTGGTGATGGCCATCGGCACACGCAGCAACCCCATGCTGACCTCGTCCGAACCCGATCTCAAGATCAACGAGTGGGGCTACCTCATCGTGGACGATGACGGCATGACCAGCGTGCCCGGCATCTTCGCCGGTGGCGACATCGTGCGCGGCGCGGCCACGGTCATCCTGGCCATGGGCGACGGCAAGCGCGCGGCCCGGGCCATCGAGAAGTATCTGGGCACGGTCCAGGAGCTGCTGCCCAGGGTCGTCGCCGAGGCCAAGGCCCAGGCCAGCGACAGCGGCACCGAGGCAGGGCTGACCGCCTCCTAGACAAGCCGGCAGGCACGTCGAAGGTGTGCCCTGCGACAAGGTCGGTATCAGGGAACCCCGATAGAGGGCGGGCGGACCCTGGACGGTGGTGCTAGCGACACACCAGGTTCGAGGGCACAACCGAATCGCAGGGGGGAGTATCGCTATGCGCCGATTCTCTGGAGCGCTCGCCTTCGTGGCTGGAGCAGCCCTCATCATCGGCACCGCCGGAGCCGTCTTCGGCCAGGAAGAAGACCCGGCGCCCGAGGTGGTGGAGCCGTCCACGCTCGGTATTGACCAAGTCGCCCACGACCGGCTCGCGCGACAGCCGTTGCAGGGTACGCCAAGGCCATCGCCAAGGCTGCACCGAACGCTGTCCACTATCTCATCGACAGCTCGGGTGCCGACAACATCGAGCGCATCGTCGAGCTGTCGGTCCTGGCGCGCGCCATGGAGGAAGCCGGCGATCTCCCGGCCGCACGAGCGCTCATCGATCTGGCTACCTTCGTCTACCGCAGCAGCTGGACCGCGGCCAAGAGCGACCCGGTAAGTCTCAACAGCGACATCGAGGCCTTCAT